>JAXJPK010000243.1:0-5671 GCA_036311705.1 Clostridia bacterium | reverse complement strand
GTTTTCGTTCGTAGTTTGATGGCATATAAAAAGAAATCTGAAAACGTCAGATTACTTCAAAAGCAACTGCTTTAACAGTGTTTTTTTAAATTATTTATATTAAAATATAGATAATTTTGCCGTCAAACGATCGGTACTGTTTTTTTACATCCCCTTGTATATCATTTTGAGAATTTTATTTTTATTGAAGGAGGCGATTATTATGGCAACAATGCCTTATGTAATCGAACAGAACAACAGAGGAGAAAGAAGCTACGATATATATTCAAGACTGTTAGAGGATAGAATTATATTCTTGGGCGAGGATGTTAATGAAACAACGGCATCGCTTATCGTTGCACAGCTCCTTTACCTTGAGGCAAAGGACCCTGACAAGGACATTCAGCTTTATATAAACAGCCCGGGCGGCTCAATAACTGCCGGCATGGCTATTTACGATACAATGAACTATATAAAGTGCGATGTTTCAACAATTTGTATAGGTATGGCGGCATCAATGGGTGCATTCTTGCTTGCAGCAGGTGCAAAGGGCAAAAGATACGCTCTTCCCAGCAGTGAGATAATGATTCATCAACCGTTAATATCGGGCGGTGGCTTGAGCGGTCAGACAACCGATATAAAGATTTATACAGACCATCTTGTTAAGACAAAGGAAAAGATGAACAGAATCCTTGCAGAACGCACAGGAAAGACATATAAGCAGGTATGCAACGATACGGAGAGAGATAATTTTATGGATGCGGAGGAAGCTAAGGCGTACGGGCTTGTTGATGAGGTTATTGTTTCTGCATCTGAAAGAAAATAATCATTTATTGAGAGGATATATATGAGTGATAAAATAAATGGGCATATATGTGCATTCTGCGGTCGCGGCGAGGCGGAAGCAGGCCCGATGATAATGGGCAAGGGTGCTTGTATATGCATGGATTGCGTATTGCAATGTGAGACCATATTTGCAAGAACTGCTCCGAAATCAGATGAATTTGATTATCTTGGCGAGCCGCCGACTCCGAGGGAGATAAAAGAGTTTCTGGATGATTATATAATAGGTCAGGAGCAGGCGAAAAAGATACTTGCTGTTGCGGTGTATAACCACTATAAGCGTATAAAGCATATGCAGGAATCAGATGATGTTGAGCTTCAAAAGAGCAATATTCTGATGATTGGACCTACGGGAAGCGGTAAAACATTCATTGTCCAAAATCTTGCAAAGATACTGAATGTTCCTTTTGCTATTGCCGATGCGACCTCACTTACCGAGGCGGGATATGTGGGCGAAGATGTTGAAAACATTCTTTTAAAGCTTATTCAGGCTGCGGATTATGATATAGATGCTGCCGAGCATGGTATAATCTATATCGACGAGATAGACAAGATTGCGAGAAAGAGCGAGAATGTTTCAATAACCCGTGATGTAAGCGGTGAGGGTGTTCAGCAGGCACTTTTGAAAATGCTTGAGGGAACGATTGCGTCCGTACCGCCGCAGGGCGGGAGAAAGCATCCGCATCAAGAGATGATTCAGATTGATACAACAAATATTTTGTTCATTTGCGGCGGTGCGTTCGACGGTATTGAGAATATAATAGACGCTCGATGCGGTAAAAAATCAATGGGATTCGGCGCAGTAATAGAGAGCAAAAAAGAGCGGGATGTGTCCGAGCTTTTGAAGTTGATTACTCCGCAAGATTTGTTAAAATTTGGACTTATTCCCGAATTTATTGGTCGTTTGCCTGTTTTTGCAACACTTGATAAGCTGGATAGAGATACTCTCGTTACAATACTTACAGAGCCGAAAAATGCACTTGTTAAACAGTATAAAACATTGATGAGCTTCGATGATGTTGAGCTTGAATTTGAGCCTGATGCAATCGTGGCGATTGCCGACAAGGCATTGGAGAGAAATACGGGTGCAAGAGGTTTGAGAGGTATCATTGAGGAATGTATGACGGATATAATGTTTGAAACACCGTCTGCTGCGGATATTGAAAGGATTGTGATAACAAAAGAGTGCATAACCGACTCGAAACCTCCTATTATTACAAGGAGCAAAGCGGAATCGCTTGCAGAAAAACTTGCATTGCCCGAGGAATAAGGGAAAAAACAAAAGCATAAGGGCGAAAGCCTGTTGGAAGGAATGGGAAATATGTTAATTTCGGAAAATCTTTCGGTTAACGAAAGTAATCATCTGACAATCGGAGGCTGTGATGCGGTAAATCTCGCAAAGGAATACGGCACACCGCTGTATGTTCTTGATGAGGATTTGTTTCGCAAAAACTGCCGTATCTACAGAGATGCGATAGATAAATACTATAATGGCAACGGCTTGGTTCTGTATGCCAACAAGGCTCTTTGTACTATGCATACTTGCCGTGTTGCAAACGAGGAAGGATTGGGTGCAGATGTAGTATCAGGCGGCGAGCTATATACGGCGATAAAAGCAGGTTTTCCGATGGACAGAATATATTTCCATGGTAACAATAAGACCGATGAAGAGCTTGAAATGGCTGTTTCAAACGGCGTAGGACATATTATTGTTGATAATATGTATGAGCTTGAACGCCTGAATGAGATAGCAAAGTCACATGATATTGTTCAGAACATAATGTTTAGAATTAAACCCGGGGTTGATGCTCATACACACAGCTTTATCCAGACAGGTCAAATTGATTCAAAGTTTGGCGTTGCACTTGAGAATGGTGAAGCCTTTGAGATATATGCAGCGGCACACAATATGTCAAATGTCAATCCTGACGGATTGCATTGCCATATTGGCTCCCAGATATTTGATGTTGAGCCGTTCTGTAAGGCGGCAGAGGTTATGATGAATTTTGCGGGCGATTTAAAGGATAAGCTCGGATTGTGTATTAAAAAGCTCAACCTTGGCGGCGGATATGGTATTATGTACACAGAAAATGATGATCCTGTACCGTATGATGAATACATTAAGTATGTATCTGCGGTTGTGAAAAAAACAGCGAAAAATCGTGGACTTGAAGTTCCATTCATACTAATGGAGCCGGGTCGCTCAATAGCCGCACCTGCAGGAACAACACTTTATACAGTTGGCTCTATAAAGGACATAAAGGGAGTTAGAAAGTATGTAAGTGTAGACGGTGGTATGTGCGACAATCCGAGATATATTATGTATGAGTCGGAATACACAGCTGTTGTTGCGAACAAAGCGGGCAGTGAGAGAACAGACAAGGTAACAGTCGCAGGAAAATGCTGCGAAAGCGGTGATTTGCTCTTAAAGGATACAATGTTACAAGAGGCAGAATCGGGCGACATACTTGCTGTTTTGGCAACGGGTGCTTATAACTATTCTATGGCGTCAAATTATAACAGAATTCCTCGCCCGGCTATGGTTGCAGTTTCGGGCGGCGAATCAAAGGTCATAGTAAAAAGAGAAACATATGAGGATATTTTAAAGAACGATGTTCTATGATGAGCAGAAAAGAGTGTTGTGTGAGCAATGCTCTTTTTCTGTTCAAGGATTGAATTTTATCTATTTTTTTCACTTGACAAATGTTGGGAAATAGTATATATTTATAATTAGAAAACAAGAGGGGATATAGTTTAAATACAGTATCCCTTAAATATCAAAATAATATTAAGGAGGGATTTTTTATGGATAATAAGGCTATGTACAAATTGAGCTACGGACTATTTGTATTAACTGCAAAAGAAGGAAATAAGGATAACGGCTGTATCATCAATACCGCAATACAGGCAGCTTCAACGCCAAATCAGATGAGCATTTGCGTAAGTAAGGAAAACTACACACACGATATGATTATGCGTACGGGCGAATTTACCGTATCTGTAATTAGTCAGAGAGCGACATTCGATTTGTTTAAGCGTTTCGGCTTCCAATCAGGTAAAGATACTGATAAATTTGCTGATTTTACCGAGTACAGCAGGGGTAACAACGGTATTTTGTACGTAACCGAGGGAACGAATGCGTATATATCGGTAAAGGTAAATAAAACCGAGGATATTGGCTCTCATACGATGTTTATCGGAGAGATAACAGATATGGAGGTTTTGAGCCCGGATTTATCTGCAACATATGAGTATTATATGAACTACATTAAGCCAAAGCCGCAGGCGGTTGGTAAAAGCGAGGACGGACAAACAATTTGGCGCTGCGTTATTTGCGGATATGAATATGTGGGCGAGGAGTTGCCGGAGGACTATATCTGTCCATTGTGTAAGCACCCGGCATCTGATTTTGAAAAGGTTATTAAAGTTAAGGAGGATACAAAAATGGCAAACAAGTATGCAGGAACGAAGACAGAAAAAAATCTTTGGGAGGCTTTTGCAGGTGAATCTCAGGCAAGAAACAAATACACCTATTTTGCTTCTGTAGCAAAAAAGGCAGGATTTGAGCAGATTGCGGCACTATTCTTAAAGACCGCAGACAATGAGAAGGAACACGCAAAGCTTTGGTTTAAGGCTCTTGGTGAGCTGGGTGATACACCTACCAATCTACTTCATGCAGCAGAGGGAGAGAATGCTGAATGGACAGATATGTATGAAAGAATGGCAAGGGATGCAGAGGAAGAAGGCTTTACAGAGCTTGCAGCCCAATTTAGAGGCGTAGCTGCTATCGAGAAAATGCACGAGGAGAGATACCGTGCACTATTGAAAAATGTTGAGGCGATGGAAGTATTTAAAAAGAGCGGTGTTACTATTTGGGAATGCCGTAACTGTGGTCATGTTGTGGTTGGAACAGAAGCTCCCGAGGTATGCCCTGTATGTAATCATCCACAGGCATATTTTGAAGTCAGAAAAGAGAATTATTAATAATAATATTTGTAAAGAAAGTTGAATAGTTCCCAATGGGGTTGAAAAAAATGGCACCGACCGTTTGATGGCATAAAATAAAAAGGAGCTGTTGCACTAAGCAACAGCTCCCTTTAGACTTTACATTTCAATTACAATGTATTTTATCCAATCCCCGTCTGAATCCTCGTAATATACCATATTGCCGTTTTCATCATATGTGTATTTTGCGATGTTTGTTTCTGATTCAAGCGATACCGACTTTTTAATTCTAACTGTGTTTGTGTTGCCATTCCAGTCTACTTTTAAATCGAAGGCTTCGGCACAGGCACGAATGGGAACAAGGGTTCTGTCGTCTTTAATCATTGCAGGAACATCAAGCTCCTTTTCCTCGCCGTTGATTTTCATAACATTACTGTTTATTACGAATTCAACAGTTATGTCACCCTTTGTTGCAATGACCTTCTGCTCCTCTGCTACATAATCTACTTTTGCACCAATGGCTTCAAATACAGCTCTTACGGGTAGCATAGTTCTGTCCTCTACTATTATCGGAGCGACATCCGACTCTATTTTCTCGCCGCCAACTAACACTTTAATCGGTCTTGCCGCATTCGCCACGCAAGAGAATAGCATAACCATCGCGGTGATTACAGTCAACATTGAAATTGAAAACTTTTTCTTCATAATAATTCCCCCTACATGATTTGAGTTCTTAAATGGTATAAATAATTTTAACACAAAAAAAGAAAAATGTAAATATATTATGCAAAATTTTGTATATTATATATTCTATTAAAAAAAGACGGATGACTGATGTGGTATAGTAGGGGCTGTTGCTTAACGCAGCAGCCCTCTGCGTGTATACAAAATGTCTACACGCTGT
>JAXJPK010000242.1:0-12116 GCA_036311705.1 Clostridia bacterium | reverse complement strand
TGTCTTAAAACACCAAAACGAAGTGTTTGCCGCAGAGACGCCCAAAATAAAATATAGTATGAAATGTGCTGATTTTCGAACAATCACATGACATACTTCTCTGATAGCCATTGCCCCGTCCATACTGACAAAAGGAGATATCATATATATCAATTTGTCGAGTATCCCCGATGATGTATTCGATGATTCGGCCGCTGTCTGAGATGAAAAAAAGAAAATCAAGCCCATGACAGCAACAGTAGCAATTCCTGAAATGATTTTGATTTTCTTCATAATTATGACCATTAATTCCTTTCACAAAACCAAGTTTGAATCAAAACTGTTCAGATTGTGCGTCCGTTCGAACAAGACTATACGCTTGTATGCGAGTGAGCACGGGTGTGCAAGATGGGCGGTTTTCACTCAAACTTATCTCCCCAATTATCTGTTATCAATAGGCACATATGCTCTGCTCTTTGCTATGGATTTATAAGCAGGGCGAATAATTCTTGAACAGCCTATAGTTTCCTCAAGACGGTGTGCACACCAACCGCTTATTCTTGCTATTGCAAATATGGGCGTGTACATCTCAGGTGCAATACCAAGCATTTTATACACAAACCCCGAATACATATCAACATTTGCACACATCACCTTATTATTATGCTTTACCCTCGCAAAACATTCGGGCGTCAACCGCTCAACCATAGAGTAAAGGTCAAATTCCTTTTTCCATTCAGGATTTTTCTGTGCAAGTCTGCCTGCCCGTTCTTTAAGCAACAAGCAACGAGGGTCTGAATATGTATAAACAGCGTGACCCATACCATAGATTAATCCTGCACCGTCAAACGCCTCCTTGCGGAGTATCTTTTCGAGGTATGCTGCGACTTCGTCTTCATTTGACCAGTCTGACACATTATTTTCGATGTCCTCCATCATAGCCATAACCTTTGCATTTGCTCCGCCGTGCTTCGGTCCTTTCAATGAGCCGATAGCCGCCGCAATAGCACTGTATGTATCCGTTCCGGATGATGACACAACACGAGTTGTAAATGCACTATTATTTCCGCCTCCATGCTCTGCCTGAATCATCAAAAGTGCATCAAGCATTTTTGCTTCCTCTTCCGTATATTTGTTATCAGGTCTTAACATATACAAAAGGTTTTCCGCAGTTGAAAGCTCCTTTTGCGGTACATGCAGATACATACTCTCCCCGTCATGATAATGGCGTTTTGCCTGATAACCCACAGCCGCCATAACAGGCAGGCGTGAAATAAGCTCAATCGACTGTCTTAACAAGTTTTCAACAGTTATCTCATCAGGGTTATCATCATATGAATACATAGCCAAAACACTTCTTGCCATCTTATTCATAATGTTGCTTGACGGAGCCTTTAAAATCATATCCTCCGCAAACCCGTACGGCAGCTCACGAAGCTCGCCCATAAGCTCGGTGAATTTTTGTAATTTATCTCTGTCGGGAAGTTCGCCAAAAAGCAAAAGATATACAACTTCCTCATAACCGAAACGGTTTTCTTTTTCACAGTTCTCTACTATATCCTTTATGTTATATCCACGATATTTCAGCCTGCCCTCTGCAGGAGTTTTTTCGCCGTCATCAAGGTAGTATCCGCTGACTTGACCGACAGCGGTAAGACCTGCCATAACGCCCGTTTCGTCCTCGTTTCTCAATCCTCGTTTTACTCCGTATGTTTTAAAAAGCTCTTTAGAAAACGGCTTATATAAATCAACTGCGACTTTATCAAATATATGTTTTTTCTCTTCCATTCGCCGATTCTCCTTTCAGTTATTATTTAAAATAAGCTAAGCTGTCCATCCTCATTCTTTGGCGTTTTTGCCGCCGCAGGAATTGTTTTTGCAACATATTTGTTTGCATCCTCTATGCCGCATTCCGATTCAAGCTCAACCTTTGCCGGTCTTATGCCGTTCTTTGGTTGACGCAGCACCTGTACACCTTGCGTGCTTTTTGTTGTTTTAAGAGGAATAAGTGATGTATTGATATTCAGTAATCTGTTATTCTCGGTTATTATCATAACATCCGTATCCTCTTGTATGAATTTGATATCACATATTGGTGACTTTGCCGAGTATGCTCCGATTAGCTTCTTTCTGTTTGTCTTTGTTTCGTAATTTTTAAGCTCAACCTTTGCCATTTTACCGTTCTCAAATGTAAACAGCATATTTCCGCTGTAATCCTTCGTTACAACGGTATATATTATCCTCTCGCCGTCCTCAAGCCCCAATATTCCCGGCAGATACTCGCCTATTGCCGCTACCTTTGTATCGGGTATATCATATGTTTTATACTTATACACATTACATTTATCCGAGAAGAACAACAGCTCCGAAACATTGGTTGTTTCCGCCTCAAATACGATTTCGTCGTCCTCTTTAAGCTTATGCTCCGAGGTTGTTGACCTCAACGATGCCGCAGGAACCTTTTTGAGATACTGCTCTTTTGTGAAGAATATCGTCAGCGGATAATCATCTATATGCTCGTCCGCCTTGTACTCATTAAGCTCCTCGCTCATAATAAGTCCTGTTTTTCTGTCCTGTCCGTATTTTTTTGCAATCTCTTTCAGCTGTTTTGCAATATGGGCTTTAACAAGCTTATCGCTTGATATAAGCTTGTTAAGCTCGGCTATCTCGTTTGTGAGCTTGTCTATGTTATCAATGTTTTTGAGTATATACTCTTTATTAAGATTTCTCAATTTTATTTCGGCAATGTACTCCGCTTGCGTTTGGTCTATGCCAAAGCCTGTCATAAGATTAGGCACAACCTCCGTATCAAGCTCCGTATGGCGAATAATCGAAATCGCCTTGTCAATATCAAGCAAAATCTTTTTAAGTCCCATTAGCAAATGCAGTCTTTTGCTCTTTTGCTCAATATCAAATCTCGCACCGTTTCTGATACAAGTCATTCTGAACTTTATCCACTCGCTTAGGATTTCAGGAATTCCCATAACCCTCGGAACAGAGTCAATCAATATATTAAAGTTGCAAGCAAAGCTGTCCTCAAGCGGTGTGAGCTTGTAAAGCTTTAGCATAAGCTCATCAGGGTTAACGCCACGCTTTAAGTCTATTGCAATCTTAAAACCGTCCAAATCCGTTTCATCTCGGGCATCGGAAATCTCTCGCAGCTTATTCGCCTTTAACAGCTCCATTATCTTTCCGATTATAACCTCTGATGTTGTAGAGTACGGAATCTCGGTAATCTCTATGCAGTTACTGCTCTTGTCATAATTATATTTTGCACGCATCTTGAAACTGCCGCGACCTGTTTGGTAAATCTTTCTCATCTCATCGGGATTATATATAATATCCGCACCCAACGAAAAATCCGGTGCCGGCATTATGCTCAATATGTCCACATTTTCATTTTTCATATACTCAATCGTGGCTTCGCATACCTCACGCAGATTGAAGGAGCATATGTTAGACGCCATACCTACGGCAATACCCTGGTTGGGATTGACAAGGATTGACGGGAATGCGGCAGGCAAAAGAGTCGGCTCTTTCAGCTCACCGTCATAGTTATCCACAAATTTAACCGTATTTTTATTAATATCGGTAAAAAGCTCCGCACATATCGGTTCAAGCCTTACCTCTGTATATCTTGACGCGGCATAAGCCATATCCCTTGAATATGCTTTACCAAAGTTACCCTGCGACTCAATAAGCGGGTGCAGCAACGCTTCGTTACCACGAGTCAGTCGCACCATTGTTTCATATATCGCACTGTCGCCGTGAGGATTGAGCTTCATAGTTGAACCCACAACATTTGCAGATTTTGTAAATTTCCCGCCCAAGAGTCCCATTTTATACATTGTATAAAGGAGCTTTCTGTGTGCCGGCTTCAATCCGTCAATTTCGGGAATGGCACGGGAAATGATAACACTCATAGCATACGGCATATAGTTGACCTCAAGAGTTTGAGTTATTGCCTGCTCCGCTATCGGTGCTGAAATTATTTCTTTTTCAGGCTCTTTTTTCTTTCTTGCCATTTATAAGCTCCTTTCCTTTATGATAAATCCAGCATTTCCATATACTGTGACCCGTTATCGGCAATATACTGTTTCCTGCTTGCCAGGTTATCGCCAAGCAATACATCAAACATCATTGCTGTTCGCTCCGCACTCTCGGGTGTTACACGAATTAATCGCCGTGTTGCAGGGTGCATAGTAGTTAAGCTCATCATCTCGGGTTGGTTTTCACCAAGTCCCTTTGAACGCTTAATGTCATATTCGTCTTTTTCTTTCGATAATCCGTCTGCATTAAGCTTTGATATAATTTCCTCTTTTTCGCTATCGGTGTATGCAAAAAACTTCTCGTTCTTTCTCTTGCCCTTTGTTATCGTGATTTCATAAAGCGGTGATTCTGCAATGTACACCTTACCCACCTCGATAAGCGTGGGCATAAGCCGATAAATCATAGTCAAAAGCAATGTACGAATTTGGAATCCGTCGACATCTGCATCGGTACAGATTATAACCTTATCCCACCTTAAGCTGTCAAGAGAAAAGCTGTCAAGATTTTTGTTATGCGACGATTTTATCTCAACGCCGCAGCCCAAAACCTTAACCAAATCTATGATTATATCACTCTTGAATATTTTCGGATAATCTGCCTTTAGGCAGTTTAGTATTTTACCACGAATAGGCATTATCGCCTGGAATGACGCATCTCGTGCCAATTTACATGAGCCGAGAGCAGAATCACCCTCAACAATATATACCTCTCGTTTTGTTACATCCTTGCTTCGGCAGTCAACAAACTTTTCAACTCGGTTTGTAACATCCATAGATCCCGTAAGCTTTTTCTTAATATCAATTCGGGCCTTTTCCGCATTCTCACGGCTACGCTTGTTAACAAGCACCTGATTTGAAATCTTTTCCGCATCCGCCTTGTTCTCAATGAAATATATCTCAAGCTGATGCCGCAAAAACTCGGTCATAGCCTCTTGAATAAACTTGTTGTTTATTGCTTTCTTTGTCTGGTTTTCGTAGCTTGTCTGGGTTGAAAACGAGTTTATAACAAGTGCAAGACAATCCGCAACATCGTTAAATGTTATCTTTGATTCGTTCTTTGTATATTTGCTGTTCTGCTTTAAGTATTGGTCAATAGCATAAACGAACGCATTCTTTACTGCCTTATCGGGCGAGCCGCCATGCTCAAGATAGCTTGAATTGTGGTAATACTCAAGAAAATTCACACGATTTGAGAAACAGAACGCAATCTGCATCTTCATCTTGTAATCATCCTTATCCTCTCTGTCACGACCTACTCTTTCGCAGTCCCATGTTTCAACCGTCGTCATAGCCGCATCGCCGACAGCCTCGTTCACATAGTCAACAATACCGTTTTCATAACAGTATTCAAACATCTCCATACCCTCAGGCGTTTCGTTGTACAGCACGAATTTCAGTCCTGCATTGACCATTGCCTGCTTATTCAAAACATCCTTATAAAATTCTATTGGTATATTTATATCGGTAAATACCTCCGTATCGGGACGCCACTTCTGCACCGTTCCCGTCTGCACCGATCTAACGGGTTCTTTTGAAAGTCCGCCGATATTTTTTCCCTTTTCAAAGTGCAGCGTATATCTCGTTTTATCCCTTATAACCTCGACATCCATATATTCGGACGAATACTGCGTTGCACACGCACCAAGACCGTTAAGTCCCAAGCTGTATTCATATGTTCCGCCACTGCTGTTGTTATCATATTTACCGCCTGCATAGAGTTCGCAATATACAAGCTCCCAGTTAAAGCACTTTTCCGCCTCATTATAATCCAACGGAACGCCACGACCGTGGTCACGCACCTCAATGGAGTTATCCATAAAACGAGTTACTTCAATCAGCTTGCCGTAACCCTCTCTCGCCTCATCTATTGAATTTGATAATATCTCAAAAAAAGAGTGCTCGCAGCCCTCAAGACCATCCGAGCCGAATATAACAGCAGGACGCAGACGCACACGCTCCTCGTCCTTTAACTTTACTATTGATTCATTGCTGTACTCGCTTTTTTTTGACATTTCGCTCTACCGTCCTTTAAAATAGGTAATAATATTCTCATCTATTTTATACTATTTTCACGCATTTGTCAAGCCATAGCCCCAAATCAAGCCAAAACAAAACGAGCCAAAGCCTAAAAAGACAATGGCTCGTTCTGATTATCAATAAGCTTTTTTCAAAAGCTCCTCTATCTCCTTTATGAGCGGTAATCTCGGGTTTGAGGTTGTGCATTGATCCTCAAATGCCAGCTCGGCAATGTCCTGAATTTTATTCATATACTCTTTTTCGCCGATACCGCATTCTTTGTAGCTGTCGGGCATATTACACTCTTTCATAAGCGATTTAACAGCTACAATCAGTGACTTTACAGCTTCGTTGGTATCCTCGCCCGAATACAAGCCGCATGCCCTTGCAATCTCGGCATATTTCTTATCAGCAATGAAGTTCTTATATTTAGGGAATGATACCATTTTTGTAGGAACTTTTGAGTTGTACTCAATTATATGCGGTAGCAGAACAGCATTCGCACGCCCATGCGGGATATGATACATTGCACCGATTTTATGGGCAATAGAGTGGTTTATACCCAAGAACGCATTCGTAAACGCCATTCCCGCAATGCAGCTTGCATTGTGCATTTTCTCCCTTGCCTCCAAGTCCTCGCCGCCGTTTTTATAGGCTCTGGGCAGATATTCAAAAACGAGCTGACAAGCTTTAATCGCAAGTGCGTCTGTATAATCAGATGCCATAACCGACACATATGCCTCTATTGCGTGAGTCAAAACATCAAGCCCTGTATCCGCCGTAGCCGTCTTTGGCAACGACAAAACAAACTGAGGGTCAATAATCGCAACATCAGGCGTAAGCTCATAATCCGCAAGCGGATATTTCATATTGTTCTTTTTATCCGAAATGACAGCGAATGAGGTTACCTCCGAGCCTGTTCCCGAGGTTGTCGGAACGGCGATAAACTTTGCCTTTTTGCCCATTTTAGGGAACTTAAACGCACGCTTGCGTATATCGAGAAAACGCAGATGCAAGCCTTTAAAATCAATGTCGGGGTATTCATAAAACAGCCACATTCCCTTTGCCGCGTCTATCGCACTTCCGCCGCCGAGTGCGATTATCACATCAGGCTCAAACCGTTCCATAGCCTTTGCACCCTGCATTACCGTTTCAACGGACGGGTCAGGCTCAACCTCCGAAAAGACTTCACAATGGATATTGTCCTTGCGTTTTTTAAGATAATACATAACCTTATCCACAAATCCAAGCTTTACCATTCCCGAATCGGTCACGATAAACGCCTTTTTAATATCGGGGATTTTTTCTAGGTACTGGATTGAATCGTACTCAAAATATATTCGCTCGGGGATTTTAAACCATTGCATATTAATTCGGCGTTTTGCAACTCGCTTCTGGTTTATGAGGTTGAGCGTTGAAACATTCGTGCTTACGCTGTTTCCGCCGTAGCTGCCGCAGCCCAAGGTCAAGGACGGCATATTTGTGTTATACAAATCACCTATTGCACCGTGCGATGACGGGGAATTGACAATAACCCGGCTTGCCTTCATTCGCATTGCATAATCATCTATAACGCGCTTATCCTTTGCGTGAATAACTGCACTATGTCCCATACCGTTAAATTGAATCATCTTTTCGGCAAGGTCTAACCCCTCTTCTGTTGTTTTGGCAATCATATATCCCAAAACAGGGCTTAGCTTTTCACGGGATAGCGGATAGTCCTCGCCCACGCCGTCAATTTTGCACACTATAATCTTTGTGCCTTGCGGAACATTCCCCAAGCCTGCCTGCTTTGCAATCCACTCCGCACTCTGACCCACAATATCGGGGTTAACCACACCCTTTGCACTGTCTATGCAATAGCTGCTCAATAGCTTTACTTCATCCGGCTTTGCAAAATAGCAGCCGCCCGCTTTCATTAACCTTTCAAAGTCCGCCGCAAGCTCAATATCGACTATTGCCGCCTGCTCGGAGGCACATATCATACCGTTGTCGAACGATTTTGATATAATAATATCCGTAACAGCCTGCTCCAAATCGCACGATTTATGGAAATAGCAAGGCACATTTCCCGGTCCTACGCCAAGTGCAGGCTTGCCTGTTGAATACGCCGCACGCACCATAGAGCTGCCGCCCGTTGCAAGAACGGTTGAAACTCCCCTATGATTCATCAGTGCATTTGTCGCCTCAATAGACGGATTTTCTATCCATTGAATACAATTTTTCGGTGCTCCTGCCTTAACCGCCGCATCGTACACCGTTTTTGCCGCCGCAACAGAGCATTTCTGTGCTGACGGGTGAAATCCGAAAATAATCGGATTTCTCGACTTTATTGATATAAGCGCCTTGAAAAGTGTTGTCGAGGTAGGGTTTGTGACAGGTGTTACGCCGCAAATAACGCCAATCGGCTCGGCTATTATTTCATAGTCCTCAAGCTCGTTTTCATCAATAACACCGACAGTTTTCTCATTTTTGATAGAGTGGTAAATATATTCTGTCGCAAACATATTTTTCGTTATTTTATCCTCATAAATGCCCCTGCCCGTTTCCTCAACAGCCAGCCGAGCAAGCTCCATATGTTTTTCAAGCCCTGCCATCGTCATTTCCTTTACGATGTTATCCACCTGCTCCTGCGTCATATCCATAAACTCATCCAAAGCCTTTTGGGCTTTTTTTACATATCCGTCTATTACGGAATTTATATCCGTTTCCTTTTTATTCGGCATAGCTCAACCTCCAAAATATAATTTATTTGTATTTTGAGCTGTACCGCTGTGTTTTATACAAGAATTGGCGTGAAAAAGATGCACATAAAAATAATCCCGAACAGGGTAATAAAATTGCCGCTGTTCGGGATTATTTTGTATATGTATAAGATTATTCAAAATCTTTTGTTTCTCCCGGTGCTATATCATATAACACGCCATCTACATCAACCCAAATTCTAATCAATGTCGGGTTATAAACCTTTCTTCCGTCTGCACTGTACACCAGAGAATTGTACGCCTCAACATAGTCGTGAATTTCCATATTTGTGGCATACCA
Source organism: Clostridia bacterium (assembly GCA_036311705.1). GTDB lineage: Bacteria > Bacillota > Clostridia > UBA1381 > UBA1381 > Ornithomonoglobus. Next base: position 3,027 of record JAXJPK010000242.1, on the reverse strand, counting down.
GGTATCGTCTTTTCCGCCAAGCTTTGCACAAATTTCCTCCAAATGTTCCCAGTTATCTGCATTCCTGAACTCATAGCTGTGTCCCCACATATAGAACAATCTCGGCTGACGGCGAGCACAATAAGTCTTTGTGGATAAGTCCATATTTACAAATTCATCAATATACTCCATAATTTGTGGGTTATTGTGATGTGCCGTTGGCATCCAGGCATACCAATCCTGCGGTAGCTGGAATGAATTATTATCGCCCCCCAAAGTTCTCGAATACACAATTCCGAGGTCTTTCAGGTAGCTTTTTATACTCTCATACGATGCATTATTGACAAATACGGTTATTCCCGTATCGGGATATGCCATACCCTTGATGATTTTGCCCGTCTTTTTTTCAAGCTCCAGGCGACACTCCAAAACATCACGAATACCGTCAATAGCACTCACATTTCCCAACGCACGATGCATAGAACCATGCACTGCAACCTCGTGACCGTCAGATAAAAAATATTTATTGATTTCCTCACTCGTGAAATTGTTTTCACCACGCAATATATCATTATTTAAATTAAATGTACACTTTATGCCGTGACGATTAATAATTTCAACAAGTTGAATATCCTCTCTTACTCCGTCATCATAGCTGAATGTTACAGCCTTTGGTTTTCCTCCCGGAAATCTTAAAAATTTATATCGCATATTAAAACGCCCCTTTCGACTTTTTCTCAACTAAACTTCAATTCCAAATCGCCTAAATCATTTGTATATTGAGTTAGTCTGTTTATAATTCGTTCTCTTTTCTCGCCCGTTGCAGGTGTGGGCTGATAGTTGTTATATCCGTCAGCACTCGAGATACGGCACGGGATAATCTTAAAATTATCATCATCCGCCAACTCCCCGTTATTGATTGTGAGAGTTATTCTAAAAATTGCAGTATCCATATCCGATGGTGCATTATTTCCGCCAAACGAGAAGTTGCCCAAGCTGTAGCAGATATATCTGCCCTTGTATTTTTCAAAGCCCTCCAAAACATGGGGATGAGTTCCGATAACAAGGTCAGCACCGCAGTCTATTGCCCTATGTGCCACACTGATTTGCTCCTCATTCGGTGCAGTTGCTTTTTCCACACCCCAATGGATTGAGAGAATGACAAGCTCCGCACCTTTGTCTTTCGCCTTTGCTATCGCATCCTCCAGCTCTGTCCGCATTTGGTCGTTGAGATAGTTTATTCCCACCAATCCTATTTTTATGCCGTTTATCTCAACTACGGAAACATCCTCAACGCCTCGGCAATGTACTATTCCTGCCTCGTCAAGATATGATTTTGTATCCTCAAGTGAAACAGAGCCGTAATCCATACTGTGGTTATTTGCAAGGTTTGCCGCCTCAACGCTTGATTGAGAGAGGATATTTACATAATCGGGAGAACCTCTGAACGCAAATTGCTTAATTTCTCTTTCGCCTCTGTCCGATAGAGTTCCCTCAAAGTTCACAATCGTCAAATCGTCTTCAGCGAATATGTCCTTGACATTTTTGAAAAACCAATCGTTTCCGTATCTCTCTGCATATCCAACAAACCCAAGCTCACGGCTTGCGTTTACATCAGTCGCAAATGTACAGTCGCCCGTTGCGGTAATCGTAACCGAACGGGACTGCTCCTGCACTGCAGCCGTTTCGGCAGGCTCTATTATTATTTTCTCTTCAGTTTTTTTATTTGTTCCTATTATACCGATTGCCACACACAACAGTGCCGCTATTCCAAGTAATTTTCCGGCTTTCATTTGTATCTCCGTTTTTATCTCGACATATCTATCATTAACTCATATATTTTCTCCAAAGCATCGGTTTTAGCAATAGCTTTTAGGTTGTTTGACATATTTTTCAAACAGTTATCATCGCCAAGCATTCTTATAATCTCATTATACAACCGCTCGCTTGTGAGTTCGTCCTCGGTAATAACCGCAGCCGCACCCGCTTTTTCAAATTCTCGTGCGTTCTGCTCCTGATGATTTCTGACAACATTCGGTGATGGTATCAAGATTGACGGTTTACCCATTGCCGCAAGCTCCGAAACGGTTATTGCACCTGAACGGGCAATAACAATATCCGCCGCCGCCATTACTTCTGCCATATTGTCAATGTAGGGTATTATTTCAATATCTTTATCCTCATCAGTTAGGCCGTTAGCATAAGCGGCATTTTTTACATTCTCATAGTTACGCTCACCCGTTCCGAACAATAGCTTTATTCCGCCGTTATCCTTCAGCTTCGGGATAATTGATACAACAGTATCGTTAATACGCTGTGCACCCAAGCTGCCGCCGAATGCAAGTACAAACGGTTTATTAATACCAAGCTTTTCCCTTGCACTCTCTTTATTTGCGTTTATTATCTCCGTACGGATTGGATTACCCGTTACAACACATTTATCCTTTTCTTTCATCAATTTTACTGTTTCGTCAAAGCTGACTGCTAAATATTTCACATACTTTTCAGAGCCTTTTACGGTTAAGCCGGGATATACATTCTGCTCATGAATAAGCGAGGGAATCCCCTCCTTTGCCGCTGCCATAATAACGGGTCCGCTGACATATCCGCCCGTACAAACAACGCAGTCGGGTTTGAACTCACGAATTATCCGTCTGCAATCTTTTCTTGCCTTGATAAGCTTTTTCATAACCGATACATTTTTCAATAGGTTTTTACGGTTAAATCCTGCTATATCTATATATTTAATATTATACCCTGCTTTCGGAACAAGCTTATGCTCAAGACCTCTCTGTGTGCCGATGAACAATGCTTCAAAGTTATCATTGTGTGCTTTTGCATAATCTGCTATTGATATAGCAGGGTTAATGTGACCACCTGTTCCGCCGCCCGCAAGTATTACCCTCATTACTTGTTCTTCCTTTCAAATATAAGTTTTGTGGGGCTGTTGCCTTTAGCGCAGACCGTTCAAAGGCAATAAAGTTATATATGCAAAGAATATAAAGTCCCATATTATAACCATTTGTTGAAATCTGCAAGAAAAATTGC
>JAXJPK010000241.1:0-5993 GCA_036311705.1 Clostridia bacterium | reverse complement strand
TATCAAGGTAATAGGCGGAAAAGATGCAATAGTAGAGGCGGCGGCAATAAATGGCGCTGATACAACTGTTACGGCGGTTGTCGGAATGACGGGTATAGAGCCGACAATAGCCGCAATAAAAAGCGGAAAGCGGGTTGCTCTTGCAAACAAGGAGACACTTGTTGCGGCAGGGCATATCATAAAAGACTGCGAAAAACAATACGGCAAATGTATAATCCCTGTTGACAGCGAACATTCTGCAATTTTTCAGTCAATGCAGGGTATGAATGAAAAACGGGAGATAAAGCGTATAATTCTAACGGCATCGGGCGGACCTTTTTACGGAAAAACAAAGAAAGATTTAATGGATATTACTCCGTCTGATGCCCTAAAGCATCCAAATTGGGATATGGGTGCAAAGGTTACTATAGATTCGTCCACACTTGTTAATAAAGGTCTTGAAATGATAGAGGCAAAATGGCTTTTTGATGTACCGATTGATATGATTGAAGTGTTGGTACATAGGGAAAGCGTTCTTCATTCGGCGGTAGAGTTTGTCGATAACGGCGTTATCGGTCAAATGGGTGCACCCGATATGCGTTTACCGATACAGTATGCCTTGACATATCCCGAACGAATCGGGATACCCGGAAATGAGCTTGATTTTACAAAGTATGGCTCGCTGTCATTTTCAAAGCCCGATACAGATACATTCTATGCACTTGAGCTCGCAAAACGGGCAGGCAGAGAGGGCGGAACCCTTGCTACTGTCTTTAACGGTGCAGACGAGGCGGCTGTCGAACTGTTCCTAAACGGCAAAATTAAGTATCTTGAGATAACAGAGGCGATAGAGTATGCTATGTCAAAACATAAGAACATACTAAACCCGTCATTAGAGGATATATACTGTGCTGATTGCGAGGCAAGGGAAGCTGTAAAATCAAAATTCTGCAAATAAGGAGATATAAGTCTTATGGTAACAGCGTTAGTGACAATTATTATGTTTCTTGTCATGATTTCACTTCATGAGTTTGGGCATTTTATAACAGCTAAACTTATGGGATTTAAAATACTTGAATATGCAATAGGATTCGGACCTGCTATATGGAAAAGCAAGAAAAGCGATATACAATATTCCTTGCGTATAATTCCGTTTGGCGGATACTGTAAATTTGAGGGCGAGGACGAGGACTCAAAGGACGAGAGAGCATTCTCAAACCAGCCTGTATGGAAACGGATAATAGTTGTTGCCGCAGGCGGTCTTTGTAATGTTGTCCTTGGATTTTTGCTGTTTTTGGTAATAATCCCGTTCACATCACCCATAAGTACGAATTATGTAAAAGATGTAGTTCCCAACAGCTTTGTTCAAGAGGCAGGGCTAATGCCGAACGACAAGATTATTGAAATTAACGGCAAAAAGGTAAGCTTTTATAATGATATAACACTATACACAAGAGAGTTTAATGCAAATACAGAATGTAGTATAATCGTAAAGCGTGACGGTGAAAAGTATGAATTAAATTTCAAACCGACGCAAAGTGAAGTCACATTTGATTATGGCGAGGACGGTATTAGGGTATCGGAGAGCATAAACGGTGAGCCTGCTGATGAGTCGTTTTATAAATACGGTGACGGAGCCGAGAGAAATGAAGAATTAATAGGCAAGTCCGAAACGATTGAAAGGCTTATAATAGGATTTGTGCCTGTTCAGGAGGAGGTCAATGCCTTAAACATCTGGAAAGAGGCATGGAATGAAACAAAATTTGTTGTAAAGCTTGTATATAATTCGTTGTGGCAAATGGTGACGGGCAGAGTAGGCGTTGAGCAAATGAGCGGACCTGTCGGGGTTGTGTCAGAGATAAACACAGCTGTAAATTCGGGCAGGGGAAGTTGGCTGTATATATTAAATCTAACGGCACTTTTGACAATAAATCTTGGAATATTTAACCTGCTACCGATACCTGCACTTGACGGCGGAAGACTTTTCTTTATGTTAATAGAGCTTGTAACTCGTAAAAGGATACCGCCCGAAAAAGAGGGTATGGTGCATACAATCGGGTTTATGCTGCTTATTGGCCTGATTATATTTATTTCGTATAACGACATACTAAAGCTTTTAAAGTAAGTTAAAAGGAGAGTGCGAAAAAATGACGAGGACTGTAAATGTCGGGGGTATTAAAATAGGCGGAGGCAATCCGGTATCTATTCAGTCAATGTGTAACACCGATACACGAGATGTTAAGTCCACTGTATCACAGATACATCTGCTTGAAGAAGCGGGATGCGAAATAATAAGGGTTGCGGTTCCCGATATGGAAGCGGCGGCGGCTGTGTCACAGATAAAAAAACAGATAAAAATACCGCTTGTTGCCGATATCCATTTTGATTATCGACTTGCACTTGAGTGTATAAAAAACGGTATTGACAAGGTTAGAATTAACCCGGGCAATATCGGTGAGCATACTCGTGTGAAAAAGGTGGCAGATGCGGCAAAAGCGGCGGGAATACCTATAAGAATAGGTGTAAATGGCGGCTCACTCGAAAGAGAGCTCGTTATTAAATACGGCGGTGTAACGGCTGATGCATTGGTCGAAAGTGCTATGGGGCATATAAAAATATTAAACGATGTTGATTTTTGCGATATGGTTGTTTCTATAAAGGTTTCAAATGTCCCGATGATGATTGAGGCTTACAGAAAGTTTTCAAAAATATCCGATATTCCACTCCATATTGGTGTTACCGAATCGGGCACAGAGCGAATGGGGACATTAAAGTCAGGTATAGGAATAGGGACACTTTTATCGGAGGGCATAGGTGATACAATGCGTGTTTCGCTTACCGCCGACCCTGTTAAAGAGGTGCAGCTTGCAAAGGATATATTGAGCGTTCTTGAAAAACGAAAAGGCGGTATAAACTTTGTTTCTTGCCCCACTTGCGGCAGAACGCAAATAGATTTGATAAAGATAGCCTCCGAGGTGGAGGAGAGAATCAGCGGAATAGATAAACCCATTAAGGTTGCGGTTATGGGTTGCGTGGTGAACGGCCCGGGCGAGGCGAGAGATGCCGATATAGGCATAGCAGGTGGCAAGGGCGAGGGACTTATTTTTAAAAAAGGTGAAATTCTGAGAAAAGTTCCCGAGGATAAAATTGTTGATGAATTAATAAAAGAAATAGAAAAAATCTGATTTGAGGTGGTTTTGTAAATGAAAAAATTTCTTGTGATTAACGGAGTAAATTTAAATATGCTTGGCATAAGAGAGCCGGGTGTTTACGGTAACAGCACGCTTTTAGATCTTGAGAAAAGCGTTACAAAAAAGGCTGATGAGCTTGGCTGTGAGGTCGATTTTTTTCAAAGCAATTTTGAGGGGGAAGTATGCGAAAAAATACATCAGGCACTTGGTGTATATGACGGAATAATCATAAATCCGGGTGCTTTTACACATTATTCATATGCAATAAGAGACGCGTTAGGCTCGGTTAAAATACCGACAATAGAGGTGCATATTTCAAATATACACACAAGAGAGGAGTTTAGACATACCTCTGTTATTGTTCCTGAATGTATAGGGCAGATTTGCGGTTTGGGATTTAATGGATATTCCTTTGCTTTGGAGGCACTTTGTGATGCAATCAAGGATTGATAGGTTGTTTTTAAATATTCCCGACGATGCTGCTGTGTTTATAAGCGGATACCCGAATGTGTTTTATTACAGCGGCTTCACTTCAGAGGATGCATATTTGTTGATTGCACGGGATAAGCGGTTTATAATAACCGATTCGAGATACTTCACACAGGCAAAGCAGGAGTCGCCCGACTTTGAGCTTGTTCCGCTTGATAAGGGTTTTAAATATATATTTTCACTTGTAAATGAACGGATTATATGTTTTGAACAGCGTAAAATGAGTGTCGCACTTTTTGGTGCGATTTCCGATAATGCCGAGAATAAGGAATTTAATGCATTCCAAAATGAAATTGATATGCCGAGGCAAATTAAGGATAAGCATGAGATTGAAACCATAGCCATAGCAGAAAAAATAGGCGATGATGCTTTTTCGTATGTTCTTGATATAATGCATACGGGTATGACGGAGCGAGAAATAGCGTTGGAGCTTGAAATGCATATGAAAAAGAATGGTGCTGATGATTTGTCGTTTACAACCATTGCGGCATCGGGTGTGCGGTCATGTATGCCGCACGGTGCGGCAAGCGGTAAGGTTATAGAAAAAGGCGATTTTCTGACCCTCGATTTTGGGTGTGTTTATAAGGGCTATTGCTCGGATATGACAAGGACGGTTGTTTTCGGCACTCCGAGTGATGAACAGGTTAGCGTGTATAATGCTGTCTTAAAAGCACAAACAGCTGCTCTTGACGGGTTGTTTTTGGGTATAGCTTGTGCGGATGCGGACAAAATAGCAAGGGATGTTATTAAATCCGAGGGATATGAGGGTAAATTCACTCATTCTTTGGGGCACAGCGTTGGTGTGGAAATTCACGAATCACCCAATTTTTCGCCAAAGAGCGAGGGCGTTTTGCAGAACGGAAATGTTATGAGTGTTGAGCCGGGAATATATATTGACGGTTGGGGCGGCGTTCGGATAGAGGATTTAATTGCCGTATCTGACAATCGGATTATCAATCTATCAAATTCACCAAAGGGGCTTATCGTATTGTAAGGATATTTATAAAAAAAACACTTGCAATTTGCCCATTTTTTTGGTAAAATATATATGTGTGGACAGGTTTATTCTGTAAATAATTAAGAAAAATAAGATAAACCCCTCGTCAGAGGGTGGAAAGGAAATGATATTATGGTAAGTGCTGGTGATTTCAGAAACGGTGTTACATTTGAAATGGACGGTGGAGTTTGGCAGGTAGTTGAATTCCAGCATGTAAAGCCCGGTAAAGGTGCAGCATTTGTAAGAACAAAGATGAAAAATGTTATTACAGGCGGCGTTGTTGAAAAGTCCTTCAGACCTACAGAGAAGTTTGAAAATGCATTCGTTGAAAGAAGAGATATGCAGTATTCATACAATGACGGTGATTTGTACTATTTTATGGACCAGGAAACATTTGATATGCTTCCCATAGCTATGAACGAAATTGAAGGAAAAATGAAGTTCGTTAAGGAAAACGATATTTGTAAAATCCTTTCATACAAGGGTAAGGTATTCGATATAGAGCCGCCTACCTTTGTTGAGCTTGCTATAGCCGAAACAGAGCCGGGATTTGCAGGAAATACTGCAACAGGTGCAACAAAGCCCGCAACACTTGAAACAGGTGCGGTTATACAGGTACCGTTGTTCGTTGACGGCTCGGATATAATCCGTGTTGATACAAGAACAGGCGAGTATATGGAAAGAGTTACAAAGTAAGATTTTTCGGAGGAGATTATTGCTATGAGCGAAATTTCTAAGGAGATAGCATATTTAAAGGGACTTGCAGAGGGAATGAATATTTCCGATAAGTCTGAAGAGGGAAAGCTTATTGGCAAAATGCTTGAAGTTCTCTCTGATGCAGCTGAAGAAATCGAGGCATTATGGGATAGAAATGACGAGCTTGAGGATAGATTTCTTGAGCTTGACGAGGAAATCTATGCTGCGGAAATGGACATAGATAATCTTTATGATGATTTCGAGGATGCCGTTTCTGATGATTATGACGATGATTTCATGGACTATGATGATGACTTTGATGATGACGGCGATGATTTATTTGAGATTATGTGCCCCGAATGTGGCGAGGATGTCGTAGTCGACTTTGATATGCTTGATGAGGAAAACAACATTGTATGCCCGAATTGCCATAAGGAAATCGAGCTTGAGTTCGATATGGATGATGAGGACGAAGAGTAATTGATAAAGGGTGTTGCTTAACGCAACACCCTTCAGCGTATAGACAAAATGTCTACACGCTGTCAGACTTCGAGAAATTGAGGCAGATTTTGCGGAAATAAATTCGTAGGCGTACGATGGTACGGTAGAGTTTATTTCCGCGAAAAGCACACAACAAAGGC
>JAXJPK010000240.1:0-5675 GCA_036311705.1 Clostridia bacterium | reverse complement strand
TAGTAGGTCCTATTATTCACTGTTCTCCTGTCTTGACTTGAGAAAAAGAAAAGTTCACTATGAACTAATCTTTTTGAAAAATGCACCGCTTTTTCGGTCGTATTAAAATTGCCCGTAAGATTCAAATAAGAACCGTAATTTTGAAAAAAATTGCGGTTCTGTTTTTATCAAAAACAGTTAAAAGCCGCAGAATTAAGCGGCTTTTTTCAACATATCAACATTTTGGCAATGCCAACTTATAGTTTCTCAAAACAAAAATCAATCAATTCTTTAAGTTTCAACGAAAAACTTGCCGTTCTTTCTTGCCCAAACGGTTATATCCCCTAATTCGTCCGTACGCAAAACTGTCGAAGCGGACAGCCTTTTTAGAGTTTCCTCATTCGGATGAGAATACAAATTATTCTCCCCACAGCTTATAACAGAGAATTTAGGCGATACTGCTGATACAAATTCCTCGCTCGACGATGTTTTGGAGCCGTGATGTGCAACCTTCAAAATATCCGATTTCAAATCTGCTTTGCCGACAAGCGAACGCTCTGCATACTCAGTTAAATCCCCTGCATACATTACAGAAAAGCTGCCGTACTGTATCCGTACAGGAAGTGATGAATCATTTTCTTTTTGGCGTTCATCCTTTCCCTCTGCTGTGAGTATATCTATTTTTAATCCTCCGTCAAATTCAAGGCGTGTCGGCTTGTCTATATAATATATCTGTGTGCCGTTCTTGCGTGCGGCATCGTAGAGCTCATTCGCCCAATACTTCATAGTGCTGCTGTCGCTATCTTGAATTTTGGGTGCAAAAACCGTTTTTGTGTCAATTTGATTAATCGCCGAAATCACACCTTGTATGTGGTCTTGATGGTAGTGACTCACGATTGCCGTATCTATACGATTTATGCCTATGTTTTCAAGATACGGAACAAATAACATTTCGCCTTCGTCATACGCATCAACGGAAAATCCGCCTCCGCCGTCAATAATGATTGTTTCGTTTGTGTACGAGCGGATAACAGAGCCGTCACCCTGTCCAACATTGACAAATGCAAACTCTGTCATTCCCGTTTTCCTCACTTGAGTTATTACATCCGCAAACAACAGCCCTAAAGCCAAACAAAAGCAAATGCTATGTTTTCTTCCCCGTTTATAAATATAAAAATAGGCGGCAGAAACGAAAAATACGATTACTGCCGCCATACATAACGAGGGTTGATTAAAATTTATTTGTGAAAGCGGAAGCCTCTTGATTATAAACGGCAGTTTATATAATATCCGTATCATAAGGTTTAGGTAAGCACCGAGAAACGACGCCGTCCCGAACGCTTGTAAGAGCAACAGAACCACAGGTGTAAGTAATAATGCAAACAGTACGATGGGCATTGTGACGAATGGTGTAAAGAGTGCGTAGATGCATATGCTCCTATAAAAATATATCGTAACAGGAGTTACAAAAAAAGCGAACACAAGCATTAATGCTGTCATTCGCCTTAGCCTTTTAGGAATAAACTCAATGTGTCGCATGATATAAGGAACAAATGCCCAAACCATAAATCCGCATATTACTGACATAACGAATGCCGTGTTAAAAAGCATTGTCGGAGCAACTGCGGTGCATATCAGAATAACGGTTGCAAGCGTGTCGGGGAAATACATATTCCCACGCCACAGTCGGGATACAGCAGAAATCGCACAGCATATCATACATCGGGAAAACCCGATGTTGCCGCACTGCACAACGGCGTAGCAAGTGAACACTACCGCTATAATAATGTCTCTATACTTCCTGTTGATTATATGGCTAAGTGCTTCAATGGCTAAAATAATTAACCACATATGTAAATACGCAGGGTGGAATATCTTCTTAAAAGCCGTCGCAATGAGTGCCGAATTATATTCACGGCTGAAGTGGTGTTTACTGCCCGTCACTATAGCAGAAAGAATTGCGGCTCCGTCACCTTGATAGTGAGAATAAATGAGATTGTCGATATACTCACAAAGCTTGCCGCCTGCCGAACGAAGCGTGAACACAAACGGTCCATCGTTTATGCTTATATCCTCGGAATACATACGGGTGAAAATGTTTTGAGATTTATAATATAATTCGGTGTTAAATGCACCGTCAGTCATCTTTTTGGGAAATGGTTTTACTATTCCTTTTACGGTTATGCGTTTTCCGCACTCTATCTTTTGCGGTGATGATAACAGAATAGTTTCTGCCGCATTAGATGTGCCGTTTCGATTTGATACGGTTTCTACTTTAAATAAGTAAGAAAAATTTTCGCTGTACGAATTTTCACGGGCAGGTGAAACTGTATATCCCTCAAGTGTTACATATTTATTTGTATAATTCAATGTTTTATGGGTAAGTGTGCCGGTCGAAATAATATATGCGCCCGAGGCAAGAATAAAAGCGGAAAATAAAATCAAAAATCCTACATCAAATTTGTGCCTTACGGCAGTATAAACGCAAAAACCGCAAATAAAAAAAGCTAAGATAAGAAAAAGAGCATTCATGCCGAGGAATGCCGTTGACAGAGTTCCCAGAACCGCCGCAATCGCCACCGTTACGGGAGATATTTTCATATCCTTTTCCTCTCTTTCGCCAAAATCGAGTTCATTATATTAAAAAATCCTACAAAAATCAAGGGTTTTTGTGGAAATTTATGGAATATTGTAAATATTTATAAAATATTGTCATATCATACATAATAATTTGTGTGGTTTTTATAATAGTATTATAATTGGGGGAGAGCCGTTATACATTATAAACGAAAACCGCCCTATAGCTGTGGGATACCCCATATGCCATTTTATCGGGCGGTTTTTCTCTTATAAGGACTGCATCTTGAGATTATTCACAGTCTGTTTTTAATATTTCAATACGATTTCATCATTCTCGCAATCTGCGGTGATAACTGAATTATCTTTTATTTCGCCTGTTAGAGCGAGCCTTGCAAGCTTATCCTCTAATAAAAAGCGTATTGCTCTCTTTAGCGGCCTTGCACCGTATTTTACATCATATCCGTTCTTTAGAATTAAATCCTTTGCTGCATCAGTGACAATCAGAGTTGCATTCTTTTCCTCAAGCTTATTTGAAATATCTTTAAGCATAAGCTCAATGATTTTTCTTAACTCGTCCTTTTCAAGAGGCTTAAATACAACAACCTCGTCAATCCTGTTCAAGAATTCGGGACGCAAGAACTGCTTTAGGCTCTTATCAACATTATCGGTCATTGTTACCTCGTTGTCACGGGCAAATCCTGTTTTATTAGACGAAAACTCTGTACCTGCATTGGTGGTCATAATGATTATAGTGTTTTCAAAATTAATCACTTTGCCGTGACTGTCGGAGATACGGCCGTCATCGAGGATTTGCAAGAAAAGATTAAACACTTCGGGATGTGCTTTCTCTATTTCATCAAGCAGGATAACTGAATATGGCATACGGCGGACCTTCTCCGTAAGCTGTCCTGCATCATCATAGCCGACATATCCGGGGGGAGAGCCGATAAGCTTTGAAACGGCGTGTTTCTCCATATATTCGGACATATCAATTCTGATAAGTGCTTCCTCATTATTGAACATAACCTCGGCTATTGTTTTTACGAGCTCAGTTTTTCCAACACCCGTCGGACCTGCAAAAATGAACGAAACAGGGCGTTTTTTTGTTGTTATATCTGCACGACCACGGCGGATTGCACTGGAAACCGCTTCTACTGCTTTATCCTGACCGATAACTCGTTCGTGAATTCTCGATTCAAGCGACAAAAGCTTTTTGATTCATCCTCTGTAAGTCTATGCACAGGAATTTTTGTCCAGCCCTCAATTACAGATGCAATATCATCATAAGTGACCTCTGCATCTTTTGCAAGAGCTTCGTATTCCTTGTGAGATGCTTCAAGGCGTAAAATCTCCGATTTCAAATTGGCTATTTTCTCATAATCGGGAGTATCACTCTCGGAATTATTCAATTCGTCAAGCTCTGCGTTGGCAATAGCAAGCCGCTCATCAATATGTGCAAGCTCAATAAGTGCCTTGTTATTGAGGTTTACTCTTGAGCCTGCCTCATCAATAACATCTATGGCCTTATCGGGCAAGAAACGGTCTGTGATATACCGCTCGGACATTTTAACCGCCTGCTCAATTATTTCGTTGCTTATTTTTACACAGTGATAGGATTCATAATAGTCCTTTATGCCGTTAAGAATTTCAATACTTTCCTCAATTGACGGCTCATCAACCAAAACGGGTTGGAAACGCCTTTCAAGTGCTGTATCTTTTTCAATATGCTTTCTGTATTCTGAAAGTGTTGTTGCACCGATAATCTGGATTTCACCTCGTGCCAATGCAGGTTTAAGAATATTTGCGGCACTCATTGCACCCTCTGCATCTCCTGCAGCAACAATGTTGTGAATTTCGTCTATTACGAGTACGACATTTCCTCTTTCTTCCGCTTCTTTTAGAAGTGATTTAAGTCTTGATTCAAATTGACCTCTGAACTGTGTTCCTGCAACCAAAGCAGCAAAGTCGATCAAATAAAGTCTGATATCAAAGAGCTTTGGCGGAACATTTCTTTCAAAAATACGCATTGCAAGACCTTCCGCAACGGCGGTTTTTCCGACTCCGGGCTCACCCAATAGTATTGGATTGTTCTTGGTACGACGGTTAAGAATTTGAACAACCCGCTCAATTTCTGCATTTCGGCTGATTACTCTATCAACTTTGCCGAGTGCGGCCTGGACAGTCAAATCAGTTCCGTAAGTATCAAGCATACTCTTTTTGCCATTTTTCTTTTGCTTTGTATTGTTTTTATCCTTGCTGTCTTTTCTATTGTCATTTGAGGATTTGTTACCCATACCGCCAAATATATTATTCATAAAGTCTGATAGCGGTGCGGTTGCTGCTCCTCCTTCGGAATCCTCATCACCGTCAGGAAACATATTCATAAGCTGTGCTTCAGCTTCTGCAAGCCCCTCGGGGCCGCCCATACTTTCGAGCATATCATTCATTTGTTCGTTGATTGTTTCGATTTCGTCTTCGCCGATACCGAACTTTTCAAACATCTGGTCAACGGGAGCAAGACCAAGCTCCTTTGCACAGGACAGGCAGTAGCCCTCCATTATAGGTTTGCTGTTTCCGTCAGATTTTGTTATATACATAACTGCGGGACGAACGCCGCATTTAATACACATTTCCATATCTGCATTGAAAGTCCTTTCAAAATTAAATAGGCAAAACACCTTATGATATTATACCATATAATTATACTATTTAAAAGCCCTTTTTAAAAAATTTATAGATTATTCATTAAATTTTAGGTAAAGATTTCAAAAATGGCTTGCAAATTGAATGGGTATATGGTATAATGCATATAATTCAAAACTGGGCGATTGTAAAATTGCCTTTCCGAAAAGGAGGTAATTAGAAAAAACAAACATCAGACAGCAAAAAAATAAAATAATGGAATTATTGAAATGCGAGATAAAAAAACAAGCACGACAAATAAGCCGTTAGATGCGGCTGTGTTTTAGATGATATGGATTTATCAAACATAAAGAAATCCCTGATTTCTTTAGAGCATTTAAGCACTAAAATTAATTGTTTATCAAAAGTGAAGCCAAACAACTTTTGAATAACCAATGCACGAATAAAGCTATCAAGATGATAAGTATGTTTTC
>JAXJPK010000239.1:0-8718 GCA_036311705.1 Clostridia bacterium | reverse complement strand
ACTCAATTTGTTGTTATAACACATAGACGAGGTACAATGGAGGCGGCATCAATTCTCTACGGAGTTACAATGCAGGAATCGGGAGTATCGAAATTGCTGTCATTGCATATTGATGATGTTGCAGAGGATATAATAAGTTGATTGGAGATTTTTTATGGGACTTTTTGACAAACTAAAACAAGGATTGACAAAAACAAGAAATGTAGTTACCGAACAAGTAAACAATGTGTTTAGTGTTTTTGTGAGAGTAGATGAGGAGTTATTTGAAAATCTCGAGGAAGCACTTATTATGGCTGATTTGGGTATGGAAACATCTGTTTTGCTTATAGATGAACTGCGTGATAGGGTTAAAAGAAAGCATATAACAGATGGAAATCTTGTAAAGCATGAGCTATACAGTGTTATATCTGATACACTCTGCGAGGTCAATTCTGAAATGAATCTTAACACCACACCGTCGGTTATTCTTGTAATAGGAGTGAACGGCGTCGGAAAAACAACAAGTATAGGTAAAATTGCGTCGTATTATAAATCACAAGGTAAAAATGTCCTGCTTGCCGCTGCTGACACATTTAGAGCTGCAGCGATTGATCAGCTCGATGTATGGGCAGAGCGTAGCGGTTGCGATATTATAAAGCACAACGAGGGAAGCGACCCTGCATCAGTTGTGTTTGATGCTTGTAACGCCGCAAAAGCGCGAGGCACGGATATTCTGATATGTGATACAGCCGGACGGCTTCATAACAAAAAGAACTTGATGGCAGAGCTTGAGAAAATTAATCGAATTATATCAAGAGAACTCCCCGATGCAGATAGAGAAAATTTGCTTGTGCTTGATGCAACAACAGGACAAAATGCTGTCAGCCAAGCCAAACTATTCTCGGAAGCAGCTGACCTTACAGGTATTGTTTTAACAAAGCTTGACGGAACAGCAAAGGGCGGAATTGTTATATCAATCGCAAAGGAACAGCAATTACCTGTGAAATTCATAGGAGTGGGAGAGGGAGTAGATGATTTACAAATATTCTCGCCCGAGGATTTTGCCAGAGCATTATTTGATGTATAATAAAAACGGCTCATATGAGCCGTTTTTATTATACATATGACAAAATTGCTTCAAATTCGCCGATAAAGTTCATTGTGCCGTTTTGTGCGGGAACAAATATACTTTCGCCCTTTTTGAACTCTATCTTAAAACCATTAATTTCAACGGAGCCTTCACCGTCAATTATAACAAGCGAGCGGAAACATTTATTATCAATCTCCACTTTTTCTGTATCGGTACAGTCGATTTTCTTTACTGTAAAATACTTGCAGCTTGCTATTGTATCATCAGACAGAGTTTCAGTCGGTCGGGGAGGGAATAGGTTTGAAACTTCTATGGCTTTTTCTATATGCAGCTGACGAGGTTTGCCGTCTGCACCTCTGCGGTCATAATCATATACACGATATGTTGTATTTGAATTCTGCTGTACTTCACAAATCAGAATACCGCTGCATATAGCGTGAATCGTACCCGAAGGTATAAAAAATACATCTCCCTTATGCACGGGAACTTTATTAAGAATTTCAACAAGGGTATTGTTTTTTATCCTTTCCTCAAATTCCTCTTTTGAAACCTCTCGATTCAGACCGTAGTACAAATACGAATCCTTATTACAGTCCATTATGTACCATACTTCTGTTTTACCATATTCACCCTCGGCTCTGAGTGCATACTCATCATCCGGGTGAACTTGAATTGAAAGGTCATCTTTTGCATCAATAAACTTTATTAGTAGTGGGAAAAAGTCAAATTTTGCAGCGTTTGAGCCAAGACATTCATCGCCTCCGTTTGCTTTTATATACTCTGAAAGCTTCATACCGTCAAATTCTCCGCCCGATACTGTGCTTTCACCGTCAGGGTGAGTGGAAAGCTCCCAGCTTTCCGCCGCAATCTTAAGTGATGTTTTCTTCCCGAAATCTGTTATTAACCTCGTTCCGCCCCATAAATTATCCTTTATGGATGCAATGAGTTTTACCGGTGAATTGTTCATAACTACTACCTCCGTTTGTTAATACCTTAAATTGTTTTTTAAGGCTCTGTCCATATTTCGTTTTGCGTCCCTCTTTGCAATATCCTCTCGTTTATCGTAAAGTTTTTTACCCCTAACAAGTGCAATCTCAACTTTTACCAATGAATTTTTTAAATACACTTTAAGGGGAACAAGAGAAAGCCCCTGTTCTTTTAAGGTCTGTGCAAGTTTTAAAATCTCTCTTTTGTGCATTAAAAGCTTTCGCTCACGAAGCGGATCACGATTGAAAATATTCCCCTTTTCAAAAGGACTTATATTCATTCCTTTAAGAAAAACTTCTCCATTAGCTATACCTGCATATGCATCGGTTAAATTGACTTTACCGTCCCTAATAGATTTAACTTCCGTTCCGAATAGCTCTATTCCACATTCGTATGTTTCAAGAATGAAATATTCATGCCTTGCTTTCTTGTTTTGTGCAATAATTTTAATGTTTGCTTTTCCCTCAGCCATATTGATACCTCTATGTTCTATTTTCATTATATATTATATCACAGAACAGATACGAAGTAAAGATTTTTTAGACTATATCTTGACTTTTTTAAATTTATAAAGTTTTTTAGTAAAATAGCTTGATTTCTTTGTCAAAATAGTGTAAAATATAATTATAGTATTATATACAAACAAAGGGAGGCAGCTATGAACGATTTAAAATTTGATTATTCAAAAGCTTTAGGGTTCGTATCTGAAGAAGAAATACAGGCGATGGCACCTTATATAAAGGTAGCTCACGATACTGTACAAAATAAGACAGGTTTGGGTAATGATTTCCTTGGTTGGGTTGATTTACCTGTTAACTATGATAAAGAGGAATTTGCTCGAATTAAAAAAGCAGCCGAAAAAATAAGAAAAGATTCGGATGTCTTGATTGTTATAGGCATTGGTGGTTCATATCTCGGTGCAAGAGCTGCAATAGAAATGCTTTCACATTCTTTCTACAATTCTGTATCAAAGGATATGCGTAAAGGTCCGCAGATTTTCTATGCGGGCAACAGCATAAGCTCTACATATCTTGCAGATTTAATAGAGGCTGTTGAAGATCTTGATTTTTCAGTAAATGTTATATCAAAATCAGGAACAACTACAGAACCGGCTATTGCATTTAGAGTTTTCAAGGAAATTCTTGAGAAAAAATATGGCAAAGAAGGTGCAAAATCAAGAATTTACGCTACTACAGATAAAACAAGAGGAGCACTTAAAACACTTTCGGATGCGGAGGGTTATGAAACATTCGTTGTTCCGGATGATGTAGGAGGAAGATTTAGTGTTTTAACTGCTGTTGGCTTGTTACCAATCGCTGCAGCAGGAATTGATATAGACAAGATGATGCAGGGTGCTGCAGATGCCAGAGATTTATACACAGTTCCCGAGCTAAGCGAAAACCCATGCTATCAGTATGCGGCTGTAAGAAACTGCCTATTAAGAAAAGGCAAGAATATTGAAATGATGATTAACTTCGAGCCGTCATTACATTATTTTGGTGAATGGTGGAAACAGCTTTATGGTGAGAGCGAAGGAAAGGATAATAAGGGTATATTCCCGGCAGCGGCTGACTTCTCAACAGACCTTCATTCAATGGGGCAGTATATCCAGGACGGCCAGAGAATGTTGTTTGAAACAGCTGTTCTTGTTGAAAATCCAAAGAAAAATATCACAATCAAAGAGAATGATGATAACCTTGACGGTTTGAATTTCCTTGCAGATAAAACAGTTGATTTTGTTAACTTAAAAGCCGCACAGGGTACAGCACTTGCTCATACAGACGGGGGAGTGCCTAACCTTGCAGTAAGAGTTTCGGAGCTTAATGAATACAACTTCGGTAAACTTGTTTACTTCTTTGAAATGGCTTGTGCAATATCAGGATATATTTTAGGTGTTAATCCGTTCAATCAGCCAGGAGTTGAGGCGTACAAAAAGAATATGTTTGCTTTGTTAGGCAAGCCCGGATATGCTGATATGCAAGCGGAACTGCTTGCAAGACTCGGCGAATAATTAATAAGTCTTTATCCGTATAAACAGTAATAGTTTATATGGTAATAATAAATACGCAATGGAGGACAATATTATGGTTAAACTATTAATCGGTAAAAAAGGAACAGGCAAGACAAAGGCACTAATTGACCGTGTAAATGCTGCATCAAATGTTGCAAAGGGTAATGTTGTTTTTATTTCAAATAACACTTCAAGCACAATGTTTGATGTTTCAAGAAATGTTAGAATGACAGATACGAGCGATTTTGAAATAATCAACTATAGCGAATTTGAAGGATTTATCTGCGGTATCATTAGCGGTAACTATGATATAACAAATATTTTTGTTGACGGTTTGTTCAAGATTGTTAAAAGTGATAATCTTGACGGCCTTGAGAGTTTTCTTGCAAGACTTGAAAAAATCAGTGCGAAATTTGATATATCATTTGTTCTTTCGTTGAGCATAGATGTTGATGATGCTCCCGAATATGTTAAGAGTTTAGCATAAACAAATACAGTTTACATTTAAAAATTAAATACAATACAGAAAAGGGCGAATTCTTTTTGCTGAAATATGGTCGCAAGGCGACACATTCGGAAAGGTCATTATAGACAGATTAACGCCCTTTTATCTGTTTTTTTGGAGGTTAAAATGCAGTATCATAGTACAAGGAATAATAATATAAGTGTTAGTTCGGCACAGGCAATAAAGCAAGGCCTTTCGGAGGAAGGCGGATTGTTTGTACCTGAAAGTTTTCCGAAAGTAACACTTGATGAAATTGCAGAATTAAGCAATAAATCCTATCATGAAAGAGCGTATTTTGTATTAAGCAAATATTTGACGGATTTCTCAAGCGAAGATTTAAAAAACTGTATTGAAAACGCATATACAAAAGAAAAGTTTGGTACTGATGCTATCGCACCGGTATATAAGCTAAACGACAACGCTTATTTCCTTGAGTTGTGGCATGGTCCTACATGTGCATTTAAGGATATGGCTCTTCAGATTTTGCCATATTTCCTCACAACTGCAATGAAAATGACTAATGAGGAAAAGGAAATTATAATTCTTGTTGCTACATCAGGCGATACAGGTAAAGCCGCCCTTGAGGGATTCAGAGATGTTAATGGTACAAGAATAATAGTATTCTATCCCAATAACGGAGTAAGTGAAATTCAAAAGCTTCAAATGATTACACAGCGTGGCAACAATGTATCTGTTGCGGCCGTAAAAGGTAATTTTGATGATGCACAGAGCGGTGTTAAAAAAATATTTACTGATACAGATTATAAGGCGTTATTAGATAGAAACGGATTTAAACTTTCAAGTGCAAATTCTATTAACTGGGGTCGTCTTGTACCGCAGATTGTGTATTATTTCTCAGCATATGCTGACTTGATTTCATCAAAAGAGATTAAAGTCGGTGATGAAATAAATGTTGTGGTTCCAACAGGAAATTTTGGTAACATTCTTGCTGCGTATTACGCTAAAAAAATGGGATTGCCTATTAAAAAGTTCATTTGTGCTTCAAATGAGAACAATGTTTTAACCGATTTCATTAAAACAGGTGTTTATGATAAGACAAGACAGTTTCATACAACAATATCTCCGTCAATGGATATTCTGATTTCATCAAATCTTGAAAGATTCTTATATGACCTATCAGGATGTGACGATGCTGTAATTAGCGACCTTATGTATAAGCTAAATACAGACGGTAAATATGAAATACCGCAGAATATTATGTCAAAAATGCAAGAGCTGTTTGATGCCGATTGTTGTGATGATAAAGAAACTATGGCTTCAATCAAAAAGACATTTGAAGAAGGCGGATATGTAACAGATACTCATACAGCAGTTGGTAAGGGAGTATATGATAAGTATGTTGCAAGAACAGGGGATAGAACAAAGACTGTTATTGCATCTACTGCAAGCCCGTTCAAGTTCAATCAGAGCGTCCTTATTGCCTTGGAGGATTACAATGCTGTAGCAGGCAAAGATGAATTCGAACTTCTTGATATGCTTGAAAAGAAAAGTGGTATGAAAATTCCAACTTCATTAGCAGAGCTTAAAGATAGAACGCCGATATTTGATACAGTCGTTGAAAAGGGCGATATGGCAAATACTGTTAGTGATTTTCTTAAAGTTGAATAATGAGGTAAATTATGATAAAAAAGCAAGAAATATTGAACAAGCTTTCGAATGGTGAACTTGATAATTCATTAAAATACATATACTGTACTACGGGAGATGTTTCTCTATACAGAAACAGAATAAATTCAGTTATTGAGGGATATACTAAAGTTTTTGGCGATGCTGACGAGATGGCTATTTTCTCTGCTCCCGGAAGAACTGAAATAGGCGGTAACCATACAGACCATCAGCATGGTTGTGTTATTGCAGGCAGTGTTAATCTTGATGTTATCGCTGCTGTATCGTTCAATAACGATAACATAATAAGAATTCAATCAAAGGGTTATCCGATGGATGAAGTAAAGCTTGATGATTTAGAAGTGTATCCGCAGGAATATGATAAGGCAATTTCTCTTATTAGAGGCGTTATGAAAAAATTCTCTGATATGGGATATGAACTAAAAGGCTTCAACGCATATACAGAATCAAATGTAATGAAGGGTTCGGGTCTTTCATCTTCAGCAGCTTTCGAGGTGCTTGTTGGTACAATAATCAATCATCTTTGTGCAAATGCAGAAGTTTCTCCTGTTGAAATCGCAAAAATAGGTCAGTACGCAGAAAATGTATATTATAACAAGCCAAGCGGATTGCTTGACCAAATGGCATCGTCAGTAGGCTCTGTAGTAGCTGTTGACTTTAAAGATAATGCTGCTCCTGTAGTAAAAAAAGTTGAATTTGACCTTGAGAAGTTCAATCATACACTATGTATCATTGACTCGGGTGCAGACCATGCCGAGTTGACAGGGGAGTATGCCGCTGTTACATCGGAAATGAAACTTATTTCAAACTATTTTGGTAAGGAATTCCTTCGTGATGTAGATAAGAATGAGTTTTTTGCTGAATTAAAGAATATTCGTAAAGCAATAAACAATGATAGAGCTGTTTTGCGTGCTATACATTATTTCAATGATTCAGATAGAGCAGTAGCAGAAACAAAAGCTATTGAAGCAGGGGATTTTGATAGGTTCTGTAAATTGATAAAAGAATCAGGCCATTCATCATTTATGTACTTGCAGAATGTATTTGCTTCATCAATGCCAACTGCACAAGCCGTTTCACTGACTCTCGCACTTTGTGATGAGTTTTTAGGCGATAGAGGAGCATATCGTGTTCACGGCGGTGGTTTTGCAGGTACAGTTCAAGCGTTCGTACCGAATGATATGGTAGATGAGTTCAAATCAAAGATAGAGGCTGTATTGGGCGAAGGAATGTGTTATATTCTTTCAATACGCCCTGTAGGCGGTTATAGATTAGTTTAATATCACAAAAAGACGAGCATATTTATATAGCTCGTCTTTTACTATTATACTTCATTTAAAAGATGAAATAGGGAGAATAGCACTTAATATCCTTTAAGTTTAATAAATCACTCTTTATTAAACTTAAAGGATAATTTTTATTAAAATCGAAGGATACTTCCAACATCTTTTAAAGGACCATTGTTTAATGATACTACATCTACATTAACATTATTACAGAAATCCACTATATTATGATAATCCGGATGTGTTTTTAAATTGCCATTAAAACATAGTGTCCTTTCATCAATAAGCCCTGATGCACCACCTATAAATCCTTCCATGTTGTTCAATTCAATATGTCCTTTTCTTATTTTTAATACATTTATCTTATGGTTATTCAGCAACTTGTAGATTCCTTCATCAGATGTTATTGCTGATTCATCATTTACTACGCAAATGCTGCATTTTGCATAACCTTGCTTTGTGATTAGAATTTCTTTTTTAAGGTTATGGTATTCTGAAAGAATTTCTGTCGCCGTACACAGCGGTCTGCATATTACATATTTTCCGAGTGAGCATACATTGTATGCAATATCAAGAGGATATTCCGATTTAAGTTCAGCTGAGCCGCATATTAGTTCTAAATTCTCAATATTCAATGAACAATAATAATTATAGACTTCAGGTGCACAAATTGCCTTATTATTTATAAAATGAATTTGGATATCAGGATGACCGCTTATTTCATCATAAAGAGATTTTATAAGGGTTGATTTATAAACGGTTACACCCATCCTATTTAGCTCATCTATTGATTCGTTTTCTATTCTGCAATCAACTAATACCCTATTTGAACATATGTTCGCTAAAGTTTCCATAAATCCGAATTAAGTTGACACAATATAATTATGTCAACTTATCCTTTCTATTTTATCATTTTATCATTTCATCAAATTCATCTTCGGATATAACTGTAATGCCTAATGAATTTGCTTTCACGAGCTTACTGCCTGCATCGGAACCTGCGAGAACATAATCTGTTTTTTTAGATACGCTTGACGAGGTCTTTCCGCCAAACTCCTCAATAATTCTTGATGCATCACTGCGATTATATTTCAAAAGAGTTCCTGTTAAAACAAAGGTTTTACCTTCAAATCGTTTATTATTACCTGATTCAGAAACCTCATCTACACAGTTCACCCCTGCCCTCTTTAATCTGTTAATAAACTCTATATTT
>JAXJPK010000238.1:0-10885 GCA_036311705.1 Clostridia bacterium | reverse complement strand
TCCCGGGCGTCTGCCAATTCCGCCACATCGGCTTATTCATAACAGATAATATTATACATCATTTTTTGGTATTTGTCAATGTTTTTTTCAAAAGTTTTTGGCGGTATTCTCGTTAGAGAGAATACCGCCGTTTTGGTTACAGAATATAATGCAAATCTCTGGGGAATGGAACTGCCAATCGGATATTCTCAAGATTTAAAAGTTGCATAATAAGGCGTTCAAGCCCGATTTTTGCCCCTCCGATAGGGGGTAGGGAATATTTATGTGCAGATAGGAAAGATTCAAACGAATTAATTTCTACACCTAATTTCACTAATTTATCTCTTTGCTCGTTGTAATCTGAAATATGTTCGCCGCCCGATGCGATTTCAATGCCGTTATAAAGCAAAACAAAGCCCGTGTCAGGTTTTTCATAGAACGGACGATTTTGAGCAGGCATTTTGGTTATAAAAACATAGCTTGTACCAAAATTTTCGAGTGCGTATTGGCATAACTTTCTTTCGTCTGTGGGGTCTAAATCATTCTCTGAAACAGAGGTGCAGAGGATTGATTTTGCTTCAGAATATGTTATTTTGGGGATATTCTGCGGAATTTCAAGCGAAATATCCTGTGTTTTTAGCTGTGTTTGACAGCGAGATACAATCTTTTCCGTAACATATGCAATGACATCGGTTAACAGCTTACAAATATCGTCAGGTTCGCTTTCATATGCTGTTTCAAATGCGAGTTGAGTAAACTCGTTTAAATGGCGGATACTGTTTCTGTTTTTTGAGCTGTAACATTCACCGACTGTATATACTTTATCAAACCCGCCCATAGACATAATTAAGTACGGAGTATGGCTCTTTGAAAGTGTGGCATCTGTATCAAAATATCGCACTTGGATATACTCTTTTTCAGCCGTAATAGGGGAAATCTTTGGCGTTGAGATATGTGTGAATGAATTATTCTGCATAAACTCCTCGAAGGCAAAAAGTGCGGTACTGCGAATTCCCATAATGGCACTTTGGCTCGGGTGCCGTAATGCTGTTGTGCGATTGGAAATATTCGCATCAAGCGTACAGCCAAGAGTAGGTTGAGATACGGCTAAAGGGTATTCCTCCACCGGCTTTGAAATTACCGAAAACTCTTTGAGCGTGAGCTCTATACCGTTTTCAGAACGCTTCTCCTCTTTCACCGAGGCTGTGGCTTTTATATATGCCCCTTCTGGTAACTCGCTGATTGGGGTTGTGCATACACCGGGGACATACACAGCTTGGAGAGTGTCTTTGCCGTGTCTTAAAAAGACAAATACGAGCCCCGACGCTTTGCGTATTCTGTATGCACAGCCACATATTTCTATGTTTTTGCCTGATGATTCTTTGATTTCATTTATATCCATTTTTAAATCCTTTCGTTATTTAAGGTATATAAAAATGTTTGCACACAGAGCCCTGTGTGCAAACGTGAGATTTAGTTTGATTCAATTCCACCATTAGCTGATGCAGGCGGCGCTTCGGGAGCAACGGGAGCAGGTGTAGCCGGACTCGGTGTTGCTATCGGTGCCGGTGGTGCTGACGGGGCAGTCGGAGCTGAAATAGCAGGTGCCTGCGTTGATACGGGAGCGTGAGTCATATAATAACTGTTACCCAAATCGTCCTGTCTTAAAAGGTTTCCGTCAGGGTCATATACATATCTGTAGGAACGGACATTCCTGTTACCGCCCGAATAAGATACATTATTCTGAATTTTAACTGTGCGGACAACATCTCGCTGTGTTCCGACTATGCTGACTTTAATACTTCCGCCGCCTGTGGTTGCTACTATTTTAATCGGGTAATCTGTATTGTTTGAGAATTTAAAATCTACGCCCGAATCCGAAACTGTAGCATCTTGACCGATTGGACAATAACCAACGGCAAACATATGGTTAAGCCGTGAAACAATAGCCAAATCAGAATATAGTACGGCGTTATACAAGGTTGATGATACTTGACAAGTTCCGCCGCCGACTCCGATAACGGTCTGACCGTTTGAATATTCCGGAGCAGGGAAAAATCCGTTTGCGGCAGACCGCTTTCCGACTGTATCGTTAAATGAGAAAACCTCGCCCGGTGCAAGTACCTTGCCGTTTATTTTTGACGCGGCATTTGCTACATTTGCAGCTCTGTTTGCTGTTGAGCCGCCATAGCCAGTTGAATATGAACCAAGTGTAGCATTAAAAAGCTTTTGGTTCAGCTCGTCAGCCGTAACCTTCGGAGCAGTTGTACGGTACGGAATTCTAATAACCTCGCCGCCTTCTTTTATCCGGGCAGCAAGAGGTGCTATGGCTTTTACATCGTCAAAATATCTGCCCCATACTTCGGGAACCGTAATAACCTCATTGTCCTTTACTTCAAAATGTGCATCCTGCGGATTTGAATATGTGAACGCATCAATATCCTCTGCAGTTAAATCAGCGGGAGCTGCGGATTTGAGCGTAACCCTTATCCTTGAGAAGTTCTCGTTTTTTATAGCCTTAATAACTTCATTGTATGCTTCCTCGGTTTCACCTGAAAATCCCGAATGACCTGGTGTGCATATGAGTTCATTATCACCAAGTTCAAGCTTGTGTTCTACCAATTCACCGTGAATTTGAATTCCAAACTCGGAGATTTTTTGTTTCAATATTTCGTCATTTAAATCTGCTGACGGCAGAACAGTATGACGATGTAAAACCTGCAATGCATTAGCCAAACCGTCTATAAATATATTACCCGTTTTACCGTAACGCATTGTTTTTCCTACTGTATCATCAATATTTGCGTTAAGACCTATATCAAGTCCGTCAATCATAAAAGTCTTTCCGCCCGAAACAAGAGTAAGACTGCAATCATCAAGAAGTTTTGCATCTTTGACCTTTTTTAAAGCTTCGTCATATGTTAGATTGCTTACATTTATATCCTCAATATAAATATTGCGGCCCATAACTCCTGACGGAACAGTCGCACAGCCGTAAATATAAAGTCCCAAGCACGCAGCAATAAGGACACCAAAACAAGTGGCGGTTATCCTTACACCCTTTTTATGTGCGTTATAGAATTCACCAAAATTCATACGGGCTGCCTTTTCTTTCTTAATTTTTTTGGGAGGCTGTTCCTCGGAGGCATTTTCAAAATTATCGTTATAGCCGAGTGAGCGATATTCCTCAGCGGCGGCATTTACAACATTTTTTGAATCGTTATCCTCCTTTGCAGCATCGTTCTCCGCACTCGAGATAACATCGGTATCTTGTGATGATTCATCTTCATCTGTGCTTTCCGTGGTGTCGGCAGTGTTATCAGCATTATCGCCGACTTCTAAAATGGTTTCCTCAAGCTGTTTTTCTGCCATTTCGTGAAATTCCTTGCGGGTTGGTTGGGGTGCGAGAGGAAGGTCGAAATCATCTTCATCAAAATCATCAATAGTTTTTACTTCTTCCTCGGATATAATTTCATCTTTTTGTGGCTTTTTTGCGGCTTTTCTTAAAAATCCCATACTTTTGTCCCCTCATTTATCAGAAAAATTTTTTGAATTCGTTAATGTATTTCGTGTATTCTTCTAAAAAAGCATATACATGTTTGTTTTTTGCCAATAGCACAAACGCCTTCTTTATTGATTTTACGAAGTCTTGGTCGTACTCGTCAAGATATAGTGTTTTTGCTAACGGACATAAGCTTTTAGCACGAGGATCAATTATTATATCAATCTTTTTATCAACGGTGATTATTGGAGTAAGTGGAAAAATCCTACACGCTAATGGCCGCATATATCTGTCACAATGCCCGTTACAGAACAGAATAGGGGTCTTATAATCCTTGCCATTATAAGAATATGACAGGTCAGACATTTCTATTCTGAAATCATCAGGATTTAAAAGCTTATAAACTTCTTTTTCGCCAGGAAATAAAAACATTCCCGAATCCTCACCTTTACAGCAAGCACATCCGCATAATTGACCGCAGTCAACCTTTAGCGGCGTGTTTGTGTCAAATAATCTGTATAATTGCAGATAAACATATGCACTATTCATACCATTCCCTCAAAATACTGTATATTATGCTCTAATTATAGCATATGAAGTCGCATAAAACAAGATTTTTTTTGATTTTAATATATTTTTGATTACTTTGTAATATTTCTGTATAATATGGGCTTTATAAAGCAAAAAAGGCAATTAGTATTGAATGAACTGCACTGATTTATGCAGTCCGCACAAACCGATGCAGTTCATTAACTAATCGTCTTTTTTTATTCAAAAACAAAAACTTCCGTTGCTGTGTTTCTAACAGTTCTGACGAGGATATAAGGTGTATCCAAAACATCCTCCCACGAAATTATGTTACCGATATTATCAAGGTTATTGCTTTGGATTTTCGCTGTATCTACCGCACCCGCACCCGTGCCGTAAAGCTCAGAATTTACACCTTTTGCGGTTTCGGACACAGCATAAACAAACGCATTTTTATCGACATCAATATCTCTGATTATGCCGTTTTCATCTGCAATAGTAACAGACGCCTTCGTTTTACTGACGGGAACACCGAAATGGAATTGACTGTAGCCATCATTGCCATACAGCGTGTTGAAAACCGTGTTGTTTGCAATGTAATCATTAAAATCGGGACGGTATATTAAATCAATATTCCTTACACTGCCTTGTAAATCGCAAAGGAAGTGAATAATATCGCCTGATTTCAGGGAATTTACGGATTTACCGATAATCTGAATATCCTTTGACGGGGCTGAATTTATTATAATACTGTCTTTTACGGATGTGGTAATTTCATCGCCCTGATAAAGAAGTGTCAGAAGATAAAATTTCTCGGCGTCAATAATCGTTTCGGAAACGGATTTCACAACTGCGGGAGCGTGAACTGCATCAGCCGCTTTTTCATAGACTGATGGGCGTGTGGGCTTTGTCGGCTGTGGTGTTGGCTCGGTTGTAGGCGTCGGTACTGCGACAGACACATCATACATTTCTCCGTTTTCATATACAAGCCTCAGCTTGGAGGCCATTTCATTCTCGGATAATCCGAAGCTATATTCATCCCTGTCACTGTACGCAATATGGCTCCCGACAAGCTTGTTATTATCGTAAATATTCAGTAATGCGTGACCGCTGCCATGCTTTATTTTAAGTGTGCCGTTTATACATTCTCCCGTTAGCGTCGTTGCGAAAGCGGTTTGCATACCTATAATCATAAAACAAGAAATAATAAAGGATAAGAGCTTTTTCATATTAACCTCCGTTATGTTCTGTGCATATAATCAGCAACAAATTGCTTTGCACATCTTCCGCTTTTGCCGCCGTAATTCATTTCCCATCTAACAGCCTCTTTTTTGATTTCGTCTGTCATTTCTATGCCGTTGCGGTCGAGCAGAATACGAACGATTTCAAGATACTGTTTTGAATCGGGGGCAGGGAAGAATAGACTGATTCCAAATCTTTCCGCAAGCGAGAGCATTTCCTGCTTGTTATCGTTAACATGAACTTCACCGCCGTCACGGTCTGCCCATGTCTCTCTTATAAGGTGCCGTCTGTTGGAGGTTGCATAAACAAGGACATTTCCTGCAGATGCCTGCAGCTGTCCCTCCATAGCTATCTTTAATGCACGGTATTCTGTATCGTGACGCTCGAATGTGAGGTCATCAAGGAACAGAATATACTTATGGGGCGAATCCTCAAGCTGTTTGGTAAGGTCGGGGATTTGGGTTATTGCACTCTTGGGAAGCTCAATAACTCTCAATCCGTTATCTGCAAACATATTAAGCAGTGCTTTTACAGAGGTTGATTTTCCTGTTCCTCTGTCACCAAAAAGCAGTACATTATTTGCAAACTTACCATCAACAAATGCTTTGGTGTTATCAATAAGCACTTTTTTCTGATGCTCCATACCTACTATGTCATCAAAAGTTGATTTATCTGAATTTGGAATACCTTTAAGCTCTGTTCCGTCAAATCTGAATGCAATATACTTTGCCAATAACCCGTTTCCGAGGGTCGCATAATGGAGTAGTATCCGCTCTAAAAGCTCACCCGGTGTTTGAGATTCGGTTATGTTCTTTATTGAGCGTGTGTATCCCTCATAAAAACCGGTATCATTACCTGATGGCTTGTATTTTATAGTTGTGTTAAATAAACGCTTGAATATTGTTTCTATATCAAGCATTGCCAAACGGCACAAATCGTCGCCGATTTTTTTGTCGGCTCTTGCAAGATTTGAAAGAACATTTTCATCATTTGCGAGCTTTGAGGCTACATACTCTCTAAGACTATCGTCCGTTACGCCCTCTGCTTCTGCAAATGCAACGATACCTCTTAATAGGTTTGTATTATCCTTTTCAAGCACTGCTTGAATTGTTTTGTCATCTTTTATATTATTAAAAATGAATAAATCCATTTTATTTTCAATCCTTTGTTTTAATATTTATTCTGATTTTTTTCGTCTTGTCATAAGATTATTTACAGCATCACGGGGATTAACGCCTTGATAAAGAACAGCGTATGCCTGGTCGATAATCGGTGTTGTGACGCCGTATTTTTTGGCAAGCTCGTATGCGGCTGTTGCGGTATTCACGCCCTCAACAACCATATGTACCTTTTTGAGCGTTTCTTCAAGCGACAATCCTTGACCGAGAAGTGTGCCTGCCGTATGGTTTCTTGAAAGTGTGCTTGTTCCCGTAACAATCAAATCACCGATACCCGAAAGCCCTGCAAATGTTGCGGCATCAGCACCCATTGCAACGCCTAATCGTGACATTTCTGCCATACCTCGAGTGATAAGTGCGGCTTTTGTGTTATCTCCGTAGCCTAAACCATCGGAAATACCCGCACAGAGTGCAATTACATTTTTTAATGCACCGCCAAGCTCAACACCGATAACATCACTTGATGTATAAACTCTGAAGTGCTCTGTCATAAACACATCTTGTAAAAACTCCGCAGATTCTTTGCTTTTTGAGGCTATTACAACTGTTGTCGGGATTTTACGGCTGACCTCTTCAGCGTGAGACGGACCGCTCAAAACGGCAACATCAGCCTGCGGTATCTCTGATTTATAAACCTCGGACAAACGCAATTCGCCCTCAAGTCCTTTTGAAATATTAACTATTATTTGACCATTTTTTACAAACGGTGCCATCTGCTTTGCAGTTGTGCGGGTAGCGGGCGACGGTGCTGCTGTCACGATAACCTCTGCGTTTTCTATACACTCTTTCATATCGTGAGTGCAGGTTATATTGTCGGGGAAAGGAATTCCGGGCAAAAACTCTTTATTTTCACGATCCCTGTTAAGTCTGTCGGTTTCCTCCTGAATCCATGACCACAAATAAACATCATTATCTTTTTCGGCAAGGAGAACAGATATAGCACTGCCCCAGCTTCCCGAACCAATAACAGCTATTTTCATTTTGAAATCTCCTCTTTCTTTTTCTGACCAAGCTTGTTTTCAGTGTGATTTAAAAGACGGACTATATTTGCACTGTGGCGGACAATCAGCAGTATGCCGAGAATCATTACGCATACAAAACTGACAAGATTAAAATTACCGCTGATAAGCATTACCGCAATCTGCAAAACTATAAATGTGACTGCAGCTATAATAGAGCCGAGTGATACATAGCGTGTTGTTGCCATAACAGCCAATGCTATTATAAGTACGGCTAATCCGATTTTCCAATCCAGCATCATAACAACACCAAGTGATGTTGCAACACCTTTTCCGCCTTTAAAACCGAAGAATACGGGGAAGTTGTGACCTAATACAACGCATACTCCTGCAATGTATTCCGCCCAAGGCTCAACGCCAAGCCCTTGCATAAGACGGGCAATAATAAGTGCAACAACACCTTTTAGAATATCTATAATAAGTGTTATCACGGCGTATTTTTTGCCCATTGTCCGCAACATATTTGTTGCACCTGCGTTGCCTGAACCGCATTTGCGGATATCCTTGCCCGTAACGGCTTTTGAAATCAATATTGATGAATTGATGCTGCCGATTAGGTACGATATAAGTCCGATTGCTATTATATATATTTTTTCCATTGTGGTATCTCCTACATATCTTTTTTGCTGCGTTCACGAATTATTAAGCGTATTGGTGTGCCTTCAAATCCGAAGTTCTCTCGTATCTGGTTTTCGATAAATCGTTTGTACGAGAAATGGAACAAGTCCTTGTCATTGACGAATAAAACAAATGACGGGGGAGCGATGGTTGCTTGAGTGCCGTAGTATATACGGAGTCTTTTACCCTTATCCGAGGGAGGCTGTTGTTTATTAACAGCTTCGTTTATTACATCATTAAGCATTCCTGTTGTTATTCGGCGTTTATGCTGTTCGTTGACTTTTTTTATTTCATCAACAAGCAGTTGTACATTTCTGCCTGTTTTTGCACTTATAAACATCATTGACGCATAGGACATAAATGCAAAGGTTTCACGGATTTTATACTTAAATTCATTCATTGTCTTGTCATTTTTCTTGACAATATCCCATTTGTTGATAACGAATATGCAAGCCTTGCCCTGTTCGTCCGCATATCCTGCAATTTTTGTGTCCTGCTCGGCAATACCTTCTGTTCCGTCAATCATAATAACACAGACATCACTTCTGTCAACTGCGGCATATGAACGGATCACGCTGAATTTTTCGATTGCTTCATTGACCTTGCTTTTACGCCGTATTCCTGCGGTGTCGATAAACAGGAATTTATCACCGTCTTTCTCATAATGCGTATCAATAGCATCACGGGTAGTTCCTGCAATATCCGAAACAATAACTCTTTCCTCGCCCATAAGCTTATTAATAAGTGATGATTTTCCTGCATTCGGTCTGCCGATAACTGCAACCTTTATTTCATCGTCATCCGCATCTGTGTCTGCATCCTCGGGAAATTTTGCTGTGATTTCGTCAAGCAAATCGCCCAAGCCAAGCCCGTTCGATGATGAAATTGCAATCGGGTCGCCAAGACCGAGATTATAAAACTCATAAAATTCAAGCGGTGGTTCGCCAATATTATCAACCTTGTTTACAGCAAGCACAATTTTCTTTTTTGCTTTTAAAAGCATCTGTGCCACCTCATGGTCATTTGCCGTAACACCGTCACGAACGCTTGTCATAAGAACAACAACATCTGCCATCTCTATTGCAAGCTGTGCTTGCTCACGCATTTTTGCAAGTATTTCATCTTTCGATTTTGGCTCAATACCGCCTGTATCTATAAGCGTGAAGTGCTTGTCAAGCCATGACACATCGCTGTATATTCTATCTCGTGTTACCCCGGGCGTGTCCTCAACTATACTGATTCTTGCACCGGAAATTTTATTAAACAGCGTCGATTTACCAACATTTGGTCTGCCGACAACAGCTACTATCGGTTTCATATATGTTTTCCTTTCGTCCGTATTATCTCATTCTATTCAAAACTATTCTATTATATTTTATCATATTGGCAAAGAATAATCAAGCTTTATTTAATAAAATCATACACTATGCCCATTGACTTCCATGTTTTGACATGGTAAACTGTTATGCATGGATATGATTGGCTTTGCTATAGAGAGGGATGTAAGAATAAATTGAAAAAGAGATTTGAAATAAATATGACCGAAGGCAATATATGGTTGCTTCTTATAAGATTCTGTATTCCACTTATATTATCGAATATATTCCAACTGCTGTTTAATGCGGCGGATGTTATAGTAGTTGGGCGATATGTCGGCAAAGAGGCTCTTGCGGCGGTGGGCTCGGTAGGTGCTGTGGTAAACCTTATCACCGGACTTGCTATGGGCATTTCAGTAGGCTGCAACATACTGTGTTCGAGAAAATACGGGGCGGGCAACAAGGCGTCTATGCAAAGGGCAGTACATGCTTCTGTTGCACTAAGCATTATATGCGGAATAATAATTATGGTTTTCGGCGTGTGCTTTTCAAGGCAGATTTTGCATCTTATCGGCACGCCTGATGATGTTATTGACTTAGCGGCGACATATATGAGAATATACTTTGGCGGAATAATTCCCATTCTTGTATATAACTTCGGTGCATCAATTTTGCGTGCTGTGGGTGACACAAGCCGACCGTTTATATATATCTTGATTTCGGGCGTGATTAATGTTGTCTTAAACCTGATATTCATATTAGTTTTTGATATGAATGTTGCAGGTGTTGCACTTGCAACGGTTATATCGTGGGCGGTATGTGCCGTTCTGGTGATACGGGCTCTTATTTTAACTGATGATATATATAAGCTATCACTTAAAAAAATCCGTCTATATAGGATTGAATCAAGACAAATTTTGGGTTTGGGCATACCAACGGGCATACAGAGTATGGTTTTTTCACTTTCAAATGTGGTTATTCAGTCAGCGATAAATTCACTTGGCACAATAGTTGTTGCAGGGTCTTCTGCGGCGACAAATATAGAGGGATTTGTGTGGATGGCAATGGATGCAGTTGCTATTGCAATTATGACATTCATAAGTCAGAACTATGGTGCGGGAAAGCATGAAAGAAACAGCAAGGGACTTATATACAGTATTGTTCTTGTTACGGGCATAGGTGCTGTGATGGGAATAGGGGTAGTCTTTATCGGTAAGCCGCTTTTATCTCTGTACACTTCTGATGAAGCTGTAATTGCCACAGGCTTTATACGGTTAAAAATAATATGCGGTACATATGCATTGGGCGGCGTGATGAACCTTATAGGCGGTGCTATTAAGGGCTACGGAAAATCGGGCGTTGCGTCAATTATCGCAATTGCAGGTGCGTGTATCCCGAGATTGATTTGGGTATATACAGTATTTAAAATGTATCCAAGATTTGATGTTTTGCTATATTCTTATGATGTTTCGTGGGCACTCACAGCCATAGCAAATATTATAT
>JAXJPK010000237.1:0-1878 GCA_036311705.1 Clostridia bacterium | reverse complement strand
CTCTATTGCTTTTCTCTGCCCGTTAATATCCGTCATTCCGAGTTCTCTCGAGAGAGTCATTAGCGCCGCCTTGTCCTCGGTCTTTAAACAAGCATCGCAAGAAATTTCACAGACGGCGTGTTCCCACGATTTTTTTATTCCCCAATCCTCAATTTTGTCATTACATATTTTGAAAAATCCAAAGAGCGTGGCTGTGTCACACAGATTAGCAAAGATGCGGTGTAATTCGTATCTGCCAAACTCCATTTCACGCTGAATAAAGGATAACGAGTTTACCATTTCACGCAAAAAATTACGCCGTTTCCTTAGCCTGTCTGCCATATAAAATCCAAAATATGAGGAAACCGTACATATCATTGCACCGCCCACAAATCTAATCATATTCGCCGTTCCTTATTACACTTTCTATCGTGCCTGCTCCGTTCCTTTTGGATAAAATGATTATAATATCGAACAAGGGCATAATATCCCTTACAGCTGTTCTGTTCATTATCTGTTTTATGTCCCTGCCATGTGCCGATGCTATTACGCTCACACCGCTGTTAAGCACATCAAAAGCCGCTTTTGCATCCTCTTTTGTGCCAAGTTCGTCCGTCAGGATAACATCAGGGGACATAGAACGCAAAAGCATTTCCATTGCATCAGACTTCAGACAATTATCAAGCACCGCTGTGCGATACCCCAAATTAAAGCCGCTTTCACCGTTATGCATTGCCGCAATCTCGCACCGCTCGTCTGCTATGCCCACACAATAACCTCTGTTTGAGATGTTTCGGGCAATATCCCTCAAAAGAGTGGTCTTTCCGCATCCTGGCGGTGATATTATAAGCACATTTTTGATTATGCCGTCTTTTATAATTTCGTCAATAATACTGTCTGATGCACCTATAATTTCGCTTGCAAGGCGGATATTCATAGCTGATATATTCTTGATAAATTCTATGTCCCCACCCTCCGTTACGGCTGTTCCCGTTATTCCTACACGATGCCCGCCGTCAATGGTAATATACCCGTTTTTAATCTCGTCCTTTACAGAATAAAGCGATGATTTTGTTATTCTCTCAAGCATTTCGTCAATATGCTTTTTCAATACGATTATTCCGTTTTGTACCGATTTTGACAGTACACCCTTTGTGGTCGGGAAATAATCCCCGTCGGGATAACGGATATACATAGGGCTTCCCTGAATTATCCGTATTTCCTCCGCCTCGTCAAGATTTACATTATACATAAACTTGCGTATTCCCTGCGGCATTATGTTTATTATATTGTGCCTTGATACCGTTTCCTCGTTTGTCGCTATATACATAAGGCTGTCCTCCCCGTTTCTTTATGTTAAATTCTATTATCGAACTCATCCTTATAGAACTTTTATTTTTTCTGTTTTCTATTGAATTTGTATCTCAAATGTGTTATTATACTATAACAGGCTGTTAATGAAAGGTTTTTTATCATGGGAATTTTTGAACTTTTAATTATTGCGATTGTATTATCGCTTGATGCTTTTGCCGTATCAGTGTGCAAAGGTCTGGCAACACAGAACATCAAGCCACGCCATCTCATCTCGGCAGGGCTTTGGTTTGGCGGATTTCAGGCTCTTATGCCGACAATCGGTTATTTTTTAGGAGCAGCTTTTGAATCATATATCACATCTATCGACCACTGGGTTGCATTTATCCTGCTCTCACTCATTGGTTTAAATATGATAAAAGAGTCGTTTGGTGACGCTGAAGAGAATAGTGCAAACGATTCGTTTTCCGCAAAAACAATGTTAGTTATGGCGGTTGCGACAAGCATAGATGCACTTGCTGTAGGAATTACTTTTGCATTTACTGTTGAAACTGTCCGACACTTGATTTTTGCCGTATCATCTATTGG
>JAXJPK010000236.1:0-2562 GCA_036311705.1 Clostridia bacterium | reverse complement strand
CATCAATATAGCAAAGTGTCATCATATGATTTCTGTCATTAACCGTTATTTCCAAATCATTTGCAATGTTATGGCAGAAGGTTGCAACAGCACTGTTATAGTTTGGTCTGCACCACTTTCCGAAAAGGTTCGGGAAACGATATACAAGCGTATTAACATTGTTTTCTTTGCCGTATGCAAATATCAAATCCTCGCCCGCTTTTTTGGATTTACCGTACGGATTATCCAAAGCCGCTTGGATTGATGATGAAATCATAATCGGGGCTTTGTTATTGTGTTTTTTCAAGCAACTCAACAGCTCTGAAGTAAAGCCGAAATTACCCTCCATAAACTCCCTTTCATCTTTCGGACGGTTTACGCCTGCAAGATGAAACACAAAATCTGCCGCTTTGCAGTACTCATCAAGCTTATGTTTCGGAGTGTCAATATCAAACTCAAAAATATTCTCAATCTCAATATCTCTTGTTCTGTCTTTTCCGTCTTTTATGTTATTAAGTGATGCAACAAGGTTTTTTCCCACAAAACCGTCTGCACCCGTTATTAATATGTTCATAAACCCAATCCTTTTTTCAAATTATTGATTTGTTTCGCATATTCAATATCTACGCTGCCATATTCGTCCGAAACCTCGCCGATTTTATCCCTTTTGTGCAATACCACATCAAAAGCTCTAACTATCCAAAAATATGGCAACAGGTAAGGTTTGCCTGATAATTTCGGATAAATCAAGCACATATTCCTGTATGGCAGGAAAAACATTTTCAAAAACTTTTTGAACATCATTTTTGAGTGGCTGTTACTATCTCCCATATTCTGAGCAGCCTCTGTAGCTTTTAGCTGTTCGGTAGTACCAAAGATACCGCTTTCCAAAACATATCTGCCCAGGGTCTTTGTCTTCTCATCAGCGTCCTTGTCGCAAAACCAATAATCAATTAACTTTATTATTTCACTGTTAAATGTATCAAGCCCGCAATATTTCAGCCGTTTGTTAAGGATTTCGTTGTCGATAACATCGTCGAACTTATCCAGATAAATCCAAACATCAATTAACATTCGTATGCCAAATCCCGAATATTTCATATGCTTTGCCATATGCCCAATCATATGGAGATAGAAATCCTCAACTGTCATCATATATTCATATGAGCCCTCGCTTTTGGGGACAATCCTATCAATGATGTCCTGGCACTTCTCATCCCAGGGGCATTTATTGGATATGAGCTTTCTATGAATTTCAATATGCACATAATTCTCGATTAAATACACATCATCCTGCATCTGATGGCTAAATCGTTCAGTCTTAAAGCCCAATCCCTCCATAATATCACGCACTTTATCTGTGTTTTCATCATCGACAAAAATATCCAAATCGGAGGATGAACGCATATATGTTTCGGGATACAAGGTCTTAATATACGAGCCTTTCATACAGACAAATCGGATATGCTCTTGCTCAAATTTCTCCCTGATTTTATCCAAGTAATACTGCTGTTTTGTTTCCATGAGAACCACAACGCTAAATTCCCGCATCATATTCTCGTTGCTTATTCCGTTGGCAATCAGAACAGGATAGATAACATTTAAAACATTATGCCGTTTTGCCATATACAGTAATTTATCTATGTTAATATCGTCAGAAATTTTATATGTGTTTGTTCCGAGAATTGAGTCCTTTATCAGTCCCATCAAACACTTTTCATATAACTCTATATTCATAATACACCAATTATTACATCTTATTTACTTCATCTTGAATATACTTTAATGAGAGAATTTTCTCCTTTGTCTGCTCAACCGATAATAGTTCGGTGTTGTTTGAGTTAAACTCCGACAGTTTTACTCTGTCCTTGTCGCCATCGCTGAAGTATTTATCATAATTCAACCCACGATTATCGGCAGGCACACGGTAGAAGTTACCCATATCAACAGCATTTGCACATTCTTCGTTAGTTAAAAGTGTTTCGTACATTTTCTCGCCATGACGAATACCGATAACCTTAATCTTATCCTTGTCGCCGCCAAAAATTTCACAAACAGCCTCCGCCTGTGTCTTTATTGTGCAAGCAGGGGCTTTCTGCACAAGTATATCGCCGTTTTCGCCATGCTCAAATGCAAACAGCACCAAATCAACCGCTTCGTCGAGCGACATAATAAATCTTGTCATACTTCCCTCTGTGATTGTGATAGGTTGCCCGTTTCTAATCTGGTCTATCCATAACGGAATTACGCTGCCTCTTGAGCACATAACATTACCGTAACGAGTACAGCAAATCTTTGTTTTATCTGTAGTTCTTGACTTTGCAACAGCAACTCTTTCCTCAAGTGCCTTTGAAATACCCATAGCATTAACGGGATACGCCGCCTTATCCGTTGACAAGCAGATTACACATTCAACACCTTCATCAATAGCAGCGGTCAATACATTGTCCGTACCTATAACATTTGTTCGCACGGCCTCCATAGGGAAAAACTCGCATGAAGGTACTTGCTTTAATGCTGCAGCATGGAATATGTAGTCAACACCATGAATAGCATTCTTTACCGAGTTTATATCTCTTACAT
>JAXJPK010000235.1:0-8721 GCA_036311705.1 Clostridia bacterium | reverse complement strand
TTTGTTATTCCGGTATTGCTGCACTTTTGAATAATACCGTGTTTAACGGGCATAATATCGCCGGTATCAATATCACAAATACCATGCCCGAGTGCGATAAATCTATCACCAATACTGCAAGTGATAGTTCCAAGCCCTGCTGTGCTGTCCCGAAGCCACAGACCGAGCTTTGCACCGTCTTTAGTTGTAACGGGGGTAATTGTGACATCATAGATATCCGAATTATGCAAAATTGACAGCGTAACCTGCTCGCCGTTTTTTACAGCCTCGGATAAAACAGATGTGGAAACTGCATCTGTGCCATTAACTTTTTTAATTATATCGCCTTTTTTTATACCGTATTTTGCGGCTATATTAATTGCTTTTCCGTTGGTATCGGTAAGCTCAGTGGTGTCGGTTATAATAAGACCGTCGGTATAAACCTTAACTCCCACACATTCTCCCGAAACTGTTACGGTTTGGGCGTGAACATAAGTTGAAAAGCTTAAAAATACGGCAAAAACAGCTGCGAAAGCTTTATGCATTCATTCTAATACCTCCTTTAAAAAGTCTGCCTTTTTAATGGCACTAATATTGTCCCTTTTTGTCGAAATGTTTATACTGTAAAACATATTCTTGTTTTCCCTCAAAAAAACATAGATTTTTTTAAAAAAATGTGTTATAATTGTTTTATACGAAATTTTGCAACCTAAATTTTTGGGGATAAAGGAGCGAAAATGGGTAATTATTTAGATAGATTGAACACAAATCAGAAAAGGGCAGTTATGACAACGGAAGGGCCGCTTTTGGTGCTTGCGGGTGCAGGGAGCGGTAAAACAACAGTTCTTGCGAGCCGGGTTGCGTATATATTGGAGAACGGACAAACACAGCCTTGGCAAATACTTGCAATAACATTTACCAATAAGGCTGCAAATGAAATGAAAGACAGAATAGAGAAATATGTCGGCGAAAATGTTAAAGATATGTGGATTGGCACATTTCATTCTATATGTGTCAGAATTTTGAGGGGAACGATTGATAGATTGGGATATACTTCTGATTTTGCAATATATGACAGCTCGGATGCAAAAACACTCGTAAAGGAATGTATCCGTGAGCTTGGTTTTGACGAAAAGGAATATCCGCCCAAAAGTATCGTTAGTATTATATCCCGTGCTAAAAACGAGATGGTTATGCCCGAGGATTTCACCTCGGTGTTCGGAAACGATTTTAGAATGAGAAAAGTTTCGGAAATATATGATTTATACACCAAAAAGCTTAAATTGAACAATGCACTTGATTTTGATGATTTAATCACAAAAACAGTTATTGTATTAAAAGAAAATGAGGATTTAAAGGAGCATTACCGCAGAAAATTTAAATACATACTTATTGATGAATACCAAGACACAAACAACACACAATATGAATTGATTTCACTTCTTGCAAACGAAAACTCAAATGTATGCGTTGTGGGTGATGATGACCAAAGTATATATAAATTCAGAGGGGCGAACATTGATAATATTCTCAACTTTGAAAAGGATTATGAGGGTGCTGTTAAAATAACGCTTGACGAAAATTACCGTTCAACCTCAAATATTTTAAATACTGCCAATGCAGTAATTGCCAACAATAAAAAAAGGATGGGAAAGAATTTAAGAACATCAAAGGGTGACGGTGAAAAAATCACAATGTACACAGGGTTTTCAGAGAAAGAGGAGGCAAGCTTTATTGCAAAGGAAATACAGCGCATTTATAAGGAACGCAATAGCTATGCCGATTGTGCGGTTTTATACCGAACGAACGCACAGTCAAGAGCGATAGAAGAAGCGATGATGTATGAGGCTGTGCCGTACAAGGTTCTTGCAGGACAGCGATTTTATGACCGTAAGGAAATAAAGGATGTAATGGCATACTTGAAAGCGGTTTATAACCCGTCGGATAGCGTTAGTTTGAAACGGATTATAAATGAACCGAAACGCAAAATCGGAGCAGCCACGCTTGAAAAAATAAATCGACACGAGATTGAGGAAAAAACAACATTTTATGATATAATTTCAAATATTGATTTGTATGATGATTTAAAGAGTGCGGCGGTTAGGATAAAGCCGTTCGTAAAGCTGATTTCGGATTTGCGTGTGCTTGCAAACGAGCTGCCTGTAGATAAGCTTTTAGACAGAGTTTTAGCGGACAGCGGATATATTGCTATGCTCGAAAATGATAAAAGTGTAGAATCGCAAACACGCCTTGAGAATGTGGAGGAATTTAAAAATGTTGCACGGGAGTTTGTTACCAATCCCGAAACAAGCGGTAAATTGAGCGAATTTATAGAAAAGATTTCGCTTGTGTCTGATATTGACGGATATGACGAAACGGATGACTGTGCCGTTATGATGACAATTCACAGTGCGAAAGGCTTGGAATTTCCTGTTGTTTTCATTGCGGGGCTTGAGGAGGAGCTGTTTCCGAGTATGAGAAGCTATGATGACGAGGAGGATATTGAGGAGGAAAGACGACTCTGTTATGTTGCTATAACCCGTGCTAAGGAAAAGCTGTATATGTCACGGGCGTTGAACAGATTTAAGTACGGTGCAAGTATACCTTGCGAGGAATCCCGTTTTATGCGTGAAGTCCCAATAGAATATGCAGAGGATGCAAGCGGTACGATGATGAGAGCGAGAAACACGCTTGAAAGGAATAACATTGTTTCCGTTACGCCTGAATTTAAAATGATGAAACATAGCACAGCATCAAAGGAAAAGCATCAGCCCGCTATGGATGCATATGATTACAGAGCGGGCGACAGAGTACGGCACAGAAAGTTTGGCGACGGAACTGTAGTGTCCTCTCAAGCGTTCGGGAATGATGCGATAGTTGTGATAGATTTTGATACGGCAGGGACCAAGCGGCTTATGGCAGCATTTGCAAAGCTTACCCGTATCGGAGAGGTGGAGGATAATTAATGGCACTCGACGCTGTAAGCATAAAGGCACTCGCAGACGAACTCAAAATCCTTGAGGGCGGTCGTGTCGATAAAATACATCAGCCTGAACGAGATGAAATAATAATAAACATAAGAACACGAGAGTGTGCATATAAGCTGCTCGTATCTGCAAGTGCGGCACATCCGAGAGTTCATATGACAGACAGAACAAAGAAAAATCCGAAAACAGCGCCGTTGTTTTGTATGCTTTTAAGAAAGCATCTTGCAAGCGGAAAAATAGCAGAGATTTCGCAAATAGGATTTGAACGGATAATAAAAATAGCCATTGACAGCTATGACGAGCTTGGCGATTACACAACAAAATATTTGTATATTGAGCTTATGGGCAAGTATTCAAATATAGTGCTTGTTTCGGCGGAGGGGCGGATTATCGACTCCATAAAGCATATTGACGAATCATTAAGCTCGGTGAGGGAAATCCTGCCGGGCGGTGTGTATGAGCTGCCGCCTACGCAGAGCAAGACGGCACTTGTCGATATAAAAAAAGATACCGAGCTTGTGATAATGCCGCAAGAGAGGGCAGACAGGTGCATACTTTCACAAATAGGCGGTATAAGTCCTCTGATGGCAAGAGAAATTGTATATTCTGTGTTTAATTCAACTGATGTTTTGGGGCAGGATATTAATACAAACCGTCTTGCTATGCTCAAAATAGAAATAGAAAAACATAAAGATAATGTTAAGTGTGGCAGGTTCTATCCCTGTATGATAGAGGATGCAATAACGGGAAAGCTGCTGGAGTTTTCGGCTGTTAATATTAAGCAGTACGAAACACTGGCTAATATTAAACCATACGAAAGTATGAACAAGCTTGTTGATGATTTCTATTTTATGCGTGATATGCACGAGCGTATGCGACAAAAAACGGCTGATTTAACAAAGCTTTTGAATAATCAGGCAGAGAGAATATCGAAGAAAATATCAATCCTCAGACATACTCTTCAAGACGCCGAGAAAATGGATGCTTACAGAGAATACGGGGATTTGATAACGGCTAATATTTACCGAATTGCGGATGGGCAGAAAGATGTTGAGGTTGAGAACTATTTCGATGAGAATATGGGAATGGTAAAAATTCCGCTTGATGTGCGGCTCAGCCCGTCACAAAACGCACAACGGTATTATAAAAAATACAACAAGGCGAAAACAGCGTTAAAGGAGGCGAAAAAACAGCTTGATGCAAGTTATGATGAGCTGTTATATATAAACAGCACTCTTACTATGGTTGAAACGGCAGACAGAATAGAGGATGTTAATGCTATAAGGCGAGAATTGGTGGAAGAGGGATATATAAAACGCAGTACGAACGCTGTAAAAAAACAAAAGGCAGAAGCATCAAAACCAATGCATTTTGTTTCATCAGACGGATTTGATATATATGTTGGCAGAAATAATACACAGAACGATTATTTGACGCTAAAAATGGCAAATTCATCAGATATATGGTTTCATACAAAGGATATTCACGGCTCACATACTGTCATAAAGCTTGGCTTGGACAAGGATGTTCCCGAAAGAACAATACTTGAGGCGGCGGGGCTTGCGGCGTATTATTCAAAAGCGAGAGAAAGCTCCCAGGTTCCTGTTGATTACACAACTATAAAAAATGTAAAAAAACCGAATGGGGCAAAACCGGGTATGGTAATTTACGAGGGATATAATACCGTATATGTAACACCAAAATGTCCCGATTATTTTAAAGAATAAATTTCAAGGCTATTATTATCAAATTGTGAATAATTTGATAATAATAGCCTTTTTCAGTTGAAATTGTTAAAAAAAGGATATATAATGGAGCAAGAAAAGTATATTGCAAGGAGAAATATGTATGTCCGGGAAGCTTTCAGAATATGTGAAAAACATAAAGAATGGAATAGCGAAATTGCCTACTCTATTTATAAATATGCTGTCTAAAATAAAACCTTTTATGGATAAGATACTAAAAAGGGACGA
Source organism: Clostridia bacterium (assembly GCA_036311705.1). GTDB lineage: Bacteria > Bacillota > Clostridia > UBA1381 > UBA1381 > Ornithomonoglobus. The sequence continues at coordinate 3,782 of JAXJPK010000235.1, read as the reverse complement.
TAACGGAAAAATATCGAAAAAACGGCTCGTTATGCTTATTGTGTGCGTGGCTGTTATTTTGATTTTTGTAATAACAGGCTTTGCGAGATTGTTTTCGGATAAGAAGGCAAATGCAGGGTATGAAACGGCAAAGGTAGAAAAGGGTAATATCTCAAGAACGGTTGATGTTTCGTCTACTATTGAGGCGAATGATACATACAATGTAACGGCACTTGTTACGGGCGAAATTCTTTCGGATAATTTTAACGAGGGGGATATTGTAGAGAAAGATACCGTTTTATATACAATCGAATCATCGGACGCACAGAACAAAGTTACTCAAGCAGAAAATTCGCTAAAGAAAGCACAGCAGGACTTTTCCGATGCTGTTAAAAGACGCACAGATACAATAAAATCGAATGGTATTAACAAATCTAATTCAGAAAATAGCGTTACAAAAGCACTGAACTCGGTAGAAACTGCAAGAACGAATTATAATAATTTGACAATTACATCCGATTACACAGGAACAATAACAGAAGTCCTTGTAAATGACGGGGATTCGGTAGGCGATGGGACAAAGCTTGCTAAAATTGCAGATATGTCAAAGTTTAAAATACAGGTTCCGTTTAATGAAGCGGATATTGGCGGAATAGTTATAGGTTCGACAGCTGAATTGACCTTGGCAAAATCTGGGGATAAGCTATACGGAACTGTGAGCAGCATATCCGCAGCAGCAACAGCAACAGCCTCACACGCTATTGTTAGATATATCACAATAACCGTAAATAATCCTGGCGCGTTAACGGAAGGAGAGAATGCATCTGCTGTTATAGGAAATGTTTCGTGCAGCGATTTAGGAAAGCTTGAATATTGCGAAAGCGGATATATAACCGCAAAGACAAGCGGAAAAATAGGCAATCTTTACCTTGAAAAGAATGACTACATAAGAGCAGGGCAGACGGTGGGATATATAACCTCGGACAGTGTTGTTAAGAATTATGAGAACGCCAAGCTTGACCTTGACAATGCATATAAAAATCTCGAAAAGGTGGTTCTTGAAAGTGATGTATATTCACTTGATTCAACCGTTAATTCGGCACGGCTGTCGCTGAATAATGCGGAGATACAGCTTGATGAGGCGAAAAAGAATCTTGAGGATTACACAATAACAGCACCTATTGACGGTACTATTGTGACAAAAAATAAAAAAGCAGGTGAAAAGCTTGAACAGAATATGTCAAATTCGGAGCCGATGGCGGTAATATATGATATGTCAATATTAAAGGTTAAACTAACCATTGACGAATCTGATATTTTAGATATAAAGACAGGTCAAACTGTCCGAATAACGGCAGATGCTGTTGAGGGCGTTTTTGAGGGTGAAATAACAAAAGTAGGCATAGACGGAACTACCCAAAACGGAGTTACAACATATCCTGTAGAAGTGTCTATTTCCGAATATGGCGATTTGTTGCCGGGAATGAATGTTGATTGCGTAATCGAGATTGAATCAGTCAATGATGTGTTGTGCATACCTGTTAGTGCTTTGCAGCGTGGCAATACAGTATATGTCAAGGGTAAGAAGACAGATGATAACGATAAAGCCCCCGATGGTTATCATTCTGTCAGCGTAAAGACGGGAATTGCCGATTCAAAGCTTATAGAGGTAACGGAAGGATTGGATGATGGTGATGAGATAATAGTGTCACTTACACCGAGCGGCAAGGAAGCACTTGGTGAGCAGGAGGACGCTATGGATAATATGATGTCAGGTGGACCGATGCATGGCGGAATGTCAGGCGGAGGCGGAATGCCTGGTGGCGGAATGTCAGGCGGAGGCGGAATGCCTGGTGGCGGACCTAAATAAGGAGATAGAGAAATGTCTCATTTAATAGAACTTTCGGATGTATATAAAATATACCATATGGGCGACAGTGAGGTGCATGCACTCGACGGTATTTCGCTGACTATTGACAAGGGTGAGTTTGTTGCAGTAGTCGGCTCATCAGGCTCGGGTAAATCCACCTGTATGAATATAATCGGCTGTCTTGATGTTCCCACCAAGGGCTCGTATAAGCTTAATGGCAGAGAGATAAGCAATTATTCGTCTGATGAGCTTGCCGATGTCAGAAACAAGATGCTCGGATTTATATTTCAGCAGTATAATCTGATACCGAAGCTATCTGTGATAGAAAATGTACAGCTTCCGCTTTTATACGCCGGTTGTTCGGATAAGGAGCAAAGAGAGCGTGCATTGGCGGCATTGGAAAGAGTTGGCTTAAAGGATAAGGCAAAAAACTTGCCCGCTCAGCTTTCGGGCGGTCAGCAGCAGAGAGTGTCAATAGCTCGGGCTTTGGCAGGAGAGCCTTCCGTGATTCTTGCCGACGAGCCGACAGGTGCTCTTGATTCAAAGACGGGCAGAGAGGTTATGCAGTTTTTGCAGCAGCTGAACAAAGAGGGCAATACGATTATTCTTATCACGCATGATAATTCCATAGCCGCAAGAGCTTCAAGAGTTGTAAGAGTAACTGACGGACGGATAGTTTATGACGGACCCGTTTCGGGTGATAAGCTTGTTGCGGAGCAGTCAGCCGCCGGCAGAGAAGAGGAGGACAATGCTTGATGGGATTAGCAAAAAGCTTTAAAATGGCGGTTTCAAGCATAATTAACAATAAAGTCCGTTCACTGCTCACAATGCTTGGAATTATAATTGGAATCAGTGCGGTTATCATCCTTGTGTCGGTTATGAATGGACTCACAAGCGAGGTTTCAAGGGTATTCAGCCAATTCGGCACAACCTCACTTAATACAAATATTGTGCCTCGTCCCAACATTGAGGTAAAACCCGATGAATTATATGAATTTACGGATAAGTACCCCGAGCTTTATAACGGTGTTTCACCTAAAATAAGCGTTTCGGGAACTTTTAAAACACCCGATTCGGGTGACGACAGCATCAGTGTGAATGCTACGGGTGTGTCGGAGGATTATTATGATATACAAAAGCTTGAACTTGCATTCGGTAGATTTATTTCGTATCTTGATTGTAAAAATAAGTCAAAGGTTGCCGTTATTGGCTCGTTTCAGGCAATGCATTATTTCGGCTCATGCGAAAAGGCACTTAACCAAACCGTTAGGCTTGACGGAATACCATATACGGTAATCGGTGTTCTTGAGGAAAAGGAGAACTCAACAGAATCATCAAGCGACAATGCTATGTATATTCCTTATACGGCGGCGCTTGCTGCAAACGGAACGAATATTATAAATTCGTATGTTGTTAATGCCGCCTCTGATGAGATGGTTGATAAAGCAAAAACACAGCTTGAGGCATATTTGCTTGAAACTATTGGAGATGAGGATTATTACAATGTTACATCGTTCCGTGCTATAATTGATTCAATGCTTGAAATGATGGATAAAATGGAAATGGTTCTTGTAGCCATTGCAGGAATATCCCTGCTTGTTGGCGGTATCGGGATAATGAATATAATGCTCGTATCGGTAAGCGAAAGAACGAGAGAGATAGGAATAAGAAAATCACTCGGAGCAAAGCACAAGCATATTATGATGCAGTTTGTTATGGAATCGGGAGTTGTAAGCTGTATAGGCGGTATTATAGGAATAATAATCGGCGTCGTGTTCTCTTTGCTTGCAGGAAAAGCATTGGGGATGGCGGTTTCACCATCGTTTGGTGCTGTGATTTTGGCATTCGGCGTATCAGTCGGTATAGGCGTTATCTTTGGCTTTCTCCCTGCGAGAAAAGCGGCAAGGCTTAATCCTATTGATGCGTTGAGAAA
>JAXJPK010000234.1:0-11256 GCA_036311705.1 Clostridia bacterium | reverse complement strand
TCATTATATAACATTGTATCACAAAAAAAGCCCGATTGCAACACAAAGTGCAATCAGGCAAGGTATGATTTACTTATCGTTTTTCCGCACAGCAGAATTTTGTGTAAAGTCCGCCGCAGAGCATTATAACGGCAACTGAAAAGGTTGCTATGGCAGCCGTTGCCGACAATGCTCCGAATGATGTTAGAAATAGAATAATTGCAAGAATAAAATATGTACAAGCTTCCATGATATAACTTCCTTTCTGTTTGTTAAAATGCATTTTACGAACAATCGTTCCGAACAACTGTTCGATTATGATTATAGCACACGGATTTTTAAATTGCAAGTACATTTTGGGGAGGTGTCCCATAAAAGGAACGAAAAACAAGATTTTTTGTCGATTGTCCGATAAACGGTCAGAAAAATGCAAAATATTAATATGTAGTCCGTTTTGGTTGTAATAAACAAAAAAAATCGCATATTGGCGTATCTTTAGTGAAAAATTTATTTGACACAAAATTTAAATTATGATATAATTTTACTATTAATCGGATTTTTTTAAATGATATTTCTATAAGAGCGGAGGAGATAAAAATGGCAAAAGTTGCAATTATGGGTTACGGAACAGTCGGAAGCGGCGTTTACGATATAATAAAGATGAATGCCGAACGAATTTGCCGAAACGCAGGAGAGGAACTTGAGGTTAAGTACATTCTTGATATCCGCGATTTTGACGACCATCCGGAAAAACACCTTTTCACAAAGGATTTTAACGATATACTTAATGACAGCGAAATCAGTGTTGTAGCAGAGGTTATGGGCGGACTTCACCCTGCATATGAGTTTACAAAGTCATTGCTGCTTGCAAAAAAGAGCGTTGTAACTTCAAACAAAGAGCTTGTTGCAACATACGGCACAGAGCTTTTGGAGATTGCAGAGGAGAATAATGTAAACTATTTGTTTGAGGCAAGCGTTGGCGGCGGTATCCCCGTCATTCGCCCGATGAGCAGATGCCTTTCGGCAAACAACATTGAGAGAGTAGCAGGAATACTAAACGGTACAACAAACTACATCTTATATCAGATGTTTACAAACAACAAGACATTCCAGACTGCACTTTCCGATGCACAGGCAATGGGATATGCGGAGAGAAATCCTGCGGCAGATATAGAGGGACATGACGCTTGCAGAAAGATTGCAATTTTGGCGTCGCTTGCCTGCGGCTATGAGGTTGACTGCGACAGAATACCCACAGAGGGAATAACAGAGATAACACTTGACGATGTAAAGGCTGCCGAAAAGGCAGGCGGCGTTATAAAGCTTATCGGATATGCGGAGTTTAACGATGGCAAGGTATATGCCCATGTTGCACCGATGTTCATAAAGAACGAGAATATGCTATCGGGTATAAACGATGTATTTAACGGTATTTTGGTAAAGGGTGACGCTGTAGGTGAAACAATGTTCTATGGTGCCGGAGCAGGAAAGCTGCCGACAGCATCAGCAGTTGTTGCCGATATGGTGGATTCTGCAATCCACGCAGCCCGCAGAAAGCTAATCGGCTGGAAAAAGCCCGAGGGTGATATAATTGCCGATAAGAATGATAAGAAATTCAGATACCTTGTTCGTTGTGATAAGGGTATGGACAATATAAAAGAGGTTATGGGTACGGTAACGGTGATTTCTGATTCTGTATTCATAACAGAACCGCTTTCAATTTCAGAATGTGAAGCTAAAAAAGCTGAGCTTGGCGGTGTAAATTCCGCTATCAGGGTGCTTGATTAAATGATTCGGGTTAGAGTTCCTGCCTCAAGTGCAAATATGGGAGCAGGATTTGACACACTCGGCATTGCAATGAATCTATACTCCGTGCTTGAAGTTTCAAGCATAGAAAGCGGACTTGAAATCACAACACTGGCAAACGGAGGCATGGTAAACAGCGATAAATCAAACCTTGTGTATCGTGCAATGGAACGAGTGTTTAACGAAACGGGGTTTACGCCGGGCGGAATAAAGATAATACAGAAGAGCCGAATACCTATGACGCGAGGGCTTGGCTCATCAGGTGCCTGCATAATAGGCGGTATGCTTGCGGCAAATGTGCCGTCGGGCAGAAAGCTGACATACCCCGATATATTAAACCTTGCAACCGAGATGGAAGGGCACCCCGATAATGTCGCTCCCGCACTTTACGGCGGACTTTGCATTTCGGCAGTGGACGGGGGCAAAACGATTGTTAAAAGCACGAAAATTTGCCATAACTTAAAATTTGCCGTTATGATTCCCGATTTCTTTGTGGCAACAAAAAAATCAAGAGGTGCATTACCCGAAACGGTTGCAATGCGTGATGCGGCAAAGAATATTTCTTCGGCACTTGTTTTGTATCATTCGCTTGTGACGGGTGATTTTAAAGATTTGAAATACGGCGTATCCGACAGGCTTCATCAGCCGTATCGGAAGCAGTATATAGACGGGTTTGACGAGATTTTTGACCAAACCTATAAAAACGGCTCGCTTGCTACATATTTAAGTGGCTCGGGACCGACAATAATGTCGATAATAAACGGTGATGACACCGAGTTCGCCCATAAGATGGAGCGATTTTTCCGAGATAACTCACACCAATGGAAATGTATGATATTGGAATGTGACAATATCGGCTCGGTTGTGTCGGTAACCGACTAAAAGAAAGGAAAAAGATAAAATGGCACTAATTGTACAAAAATACGGCGGTACATCTGTAAGAGATGCCGAAAGAGTAATGAATGTCGCAAGACGGATTACAGATGTATATAAGGAAGGCAACAGCGTTGTTGTTGCAGTGTCTGCACAGGGTGATACAACAGATGATTTAATCGAAAAGGCAAACGAAATAAACCCCAACGCATCAAAGCGAGAAATGGATATGCTTCTTGCAACGGGAGAGCAGATTTCAATTTCACTTCTTGCAATGGCAATCGAGAAGCTTGGCTATCCCGTTGTTTCATTAACGGGCTGGCAGGCAGGCTTCAAGACCGATTCAAAATACGGCTCGGCACGAATTAAGACTATTGATACAGAGCGTATCTTAATGGAGCTTGACCGCAGACGAATTGTTATCGTTGCAGGCTTCCAGGGACTTAATAAGTATGACGATATAACAACTCTCGGCAGAGGCGGCTCGGACACATCAGCAGTAGCTCTTGCAGCTGCACTTCACGCAGACTTGTGCGAAATCTATACCGATGTTGACGGTGTTTACACAACCGACCCGAGAATATGCAAGGGTGCATTCAAGCTTGATGAGATTTCGTATGATGAGATGCTTGAGCTTGCATCCTTGGGTGCAAATGTACTTCACAACAGAAGTGTTGAAATGGCAAAAAAATATAATGTTAAGATGTCTGTTCGTTCAAGTCTTAACAATAACGAAGGAACATATGTTAAGGAGGAATCAAAAGTGGAAAAGATGCTCGTTAGAGGTGTAACAAGAGATAATGACTGTGCAAGAATATCGCTATGCGGTGTTGAAGACGCTCCGGGAAAAGCATTCCAGGTATTTGAGATGATTTCAAAGGCAGGTATAAATGTTGACCTTATAATCCAGTCAATCGGTGACGGTGTTTCAAAGGATATAAGCTTTACTGTAACAGAGGGTGATCTTGACGCAACATTGAAGCTGCTCGAGGAAAACAAAGACATTATAAAGGCTCGTGAAGTTAAGTCAACAAGCGATGTTGCAAAGGTATCAATCGTTGGTGCAGGTATGGTAAACAACCCGGGCGTTGCAGCAAAGATGTTCGAGGCTTTGTCAGATGCACACATTAACATCAAGATGATTGCAACTTCAGAAATCAAGATTTCTGTTATCGTTGCACAGAAGGATGCAGAGAACGCTGTTAATGCAATTCACGATAAGTTCTTGTCAAAATAAAAACAAAAACGGCAGACGGGGCGTTCAAAACGCCCCTTTTTGTAAAATACGGAGATTTTTATGGAAGATATAATTTTCGGACGAGGTCCTGTACTTGAGGCTTTGAAAAACACAAGCCATATCGAGAAAATAATCATAAAAAGCGGCCCTTATGCAAAGTCACTCATTCCCGTTATAGACGAGGCAAAGAAAAAGGGCATAATAGTTCAGCAGGCAGATTCGGGAAAGCTTGACCGTATGGCAGGCGGCGAAAACCATCAGGGCGTTGTGGCAATGGTTAGTGCATATGCATATACAACCGTTTCTGACATACTAAAGAATGCCGAGGATAAAGGCGAAAGCCCGTTTGTCATAATATGCGACAAAATAACAGATCCGCATAATCTGGGTGCAATCATAAGAACTGCAAACTGCGTTGGTGCACACGGCGTTATAATCCCCAAGCACGAGAGTGCGGGAGTAAACAGCGTTGTTATGAAAACCTCGGCAGGCGGAGCGTTGCACACGCCCGTTGCAAAGGTGACAAACCTTGCGTCAACAATTGATGACTTAAAAGAAAAAGGCTTTTGGGTTACAGCGGCCGATATGGACGGCGAGCCAATGTATAATATAGACCTCAAAGGCTCAATAGCACTCGTTGTAGGCAGTGAGGGTAAAGGCGTTAGCCGCCTTGTCCGCCAGAAGTGCGATTTTATCGCATCAATCCCGATGCGGGGCGAAATAAATTCGTTAAATGCCTCCGTTGCGGCGGCTGTATTGATGTATGAGGCGTTACGCCAGAGAAACTTATAAACTGAGGAGAATGGATATGAAAGCGATAGTAACAGTAGTTGGACAGGATAGAAAGGGAATAATTGCAAAGGTTAGTAATATTCTTTTTGAAAACGACATAAATATAGTTGATATATCCCAGACAATTATGCAGGATATGTTCACAATGATAATGATGGTTGAATTTGACGATAACGGTATTTCCGTTCACGACATAGAAAAGAAATTGACAACGGCAGGCAAGGAAATGGAACTTACCATTCATGTACAGCGTCGTGAAATTTTCACATCAATGCACAGAATATAAGGAGGCAAAATGATGATTACCCCCTTTGAAATTATAGAAACAATAAATATGATTGATAACGAGAACCTTGACATTCGTACAATCACGATGGGCATTTCTCTTAAATCATGTGCAGGCTCGGATATAGATACCGTATGCCAAAAGGTGTATAACAAAATCACAACTTATGCAAAGGACCTTGTAAAAACAGGCGAGGATATAGAAAAGCAGTTCGGAATACCGATTATAAACAAGCGAATTTCGGTAACACCGATAGCAACATTGGTAGACGCACTCGATAACCCGACAGTTGAAAAGTGCATAAAGCTTGCAAAAACTCTTGATGCTGCGGCAAAGGCAGTAGGCGTGAACTTTATCGGAGGCTATACCGCACTTGTCCACAAGGGTTTTACAAACGGCGAAAAGGTTTTAATCGAGTCAATCCCCGAAGCGTTGAGCCAAACGGATATTGTATGTTCGAGTGTGAACATCGGCTCAACTCGTGCAGGAATAAATATGGACGCAGTAAAGACGATGGGCGAAATTGTAAAGAAAGCGGCAGATTTAACAAAGGATGCGGGCGGTTTTGCGTGTGCAAAGCTTGTGGTGTTCTGCAACGCCGTTGAGGATAACCCGTTTATGGCGGGTGCGTTTTTGGGCGAGGGCGAAGGCGAATGTGTAATAAATGTCGGCGTTTCAGGCCCAGGCGTTGTCAAGTGTGCACTTGAAAAGGTTAAGGGTGAGGACTTTGGTGTTGTTGCCGAAACGATAAAGAAAACGGCGTTCAAGATAACAAGAATGGGACAGCTTGTTGCACAAGAGGCGTCAAAGCGGCTTGGCGTTCCGTTCGGAATAGTTGATTTATCTCTTGCACCCACCCCTGCTGTTGGCGACAGTGTTGCATACATATTAGAGGAAATGGGACTTGAAAAATGCGGAACACACGGCACAACTGCCGCATTGGCATTGCTTAACGATGCTGTTAAAAAAGGCGGTGTTATGGCATCAGGCTATGTTGGCGGTCTTTCGGGTGCATTTATCCCCGTAAGTGAGGATGCAGGTATGATAGCGGCGGCTGAATGTGGAGCATTATCGCTTGAAAAGCTTGAGGCAATGACCTGCGTATGTTCTGTTGGTCTTGATATGATAGCCGTACCCGGCAATACAAGTGCCGCAACGATTTCGGCGATTATTGCGGACGAGGCTGCAATCGGTATGATTAACCAAAAAACAACCGCTGTAAGAATAATCCCCGCACCGAATATGAAAGAGGGCGACAGTGTAGAGTTCGGCGGACTTTTGGGAACAGGCCCCGTAATGAGTGTTAAACCGTATTCAAGCGAGGAATTCATTGCTCGCGGCGGCAGAATACCCGCACCTATAAACAGCCTCAAAAACTAAAAAACACTTGCAATTTTCCGGAATTTGTAGTATAATCAATCAGTAAACCTAAAAAGCTCGGAAAGGAGAGATTTTGTGTATTGCAAAAACTGCGGTAAAAAGCTACCCGATAATGCAAGATTTTGTGACAGATGCAATGCGTCTGTTCGGCAAAAGGGTGCAAAGATGGAAATCATCGAAGAGCTTAAGGAAGAACGGCTTGCCAGAAGAAAAGCACAAGCCATTGAACAACGATTGAAAAATATTAAAAAAGTAAAGAGAAAACGATACAAAATAGTAGCGGCGATAGTGTTGGGCGTGTTTGTTGTTTGGGGTATAATTTTCGGAAGCTCGTATTTATATATCCGACAAGACGAGTCGCTAAAGGATGCCAAGCCCGAGCTTACGCAAACGCAGGAACCGCAGTCGGAGGCTCCGAAGGTAACGGATATTCCTGACACACCTGAATCATACATAACTGCAAAAGCTTCAAATATCGAATTTGTTTACCCGAATATATTTGACCAGACGGAAGTGAGCGAGGCATGCATAGCAAGCTTTGCCGATGCGGACGGAAAGGCAAAACTTATCATTGATAAGGTTTTAACAGACCTTGAACCGATTGCACTTATGCAGAAGTATGCAAACAGCATAACAAATTCCAAGGTGCATGACGGTGAATCGGGTGCTGACGATACGGGTTATACCATAACCGTAACAGCGGGCAGAACGAAGTATCATAAAAAGAGCATCGTAAAAGACGGTGCGGAGCTTTCGTATGAACTAAGCTATCCTGCCGAGGAATCGGAGCGGTATGAAGCATACATAAAGTATATGGACGAGAATTTTAAAGTTTCATAACTGCAACGGAAATCAGCACCGATATTGCTGAAATTGCGAGGTACGAAAGAAAAGAATATTTTTTGCGGACAGGTTTTTTATATCCCTGTCCGCTTTTAAGTTTCATATTATCAAGATACGCACTGACAATCCGCTCCGCCTCAATAACGGCTTTCGATTCAAGCTTCGGATTATAGTCACGCATAACCAAAATCGCCTGATGAACATAAGGCGAGGCAAGATTTTCAAGTATAACAACCTTTTTAGTTAAATCCTTCAAATTAATCCCCTCTTTGCAATATTATTTACAATAATTATTACCCGAGCAGGATAAATTATACATTAAATTCAATCTAATTCGGCAATAACCTCTGCTTCAAGAAGTACATCTTTGGGAAGTCTTGCAACCTCTACACATGAGCGAGCAGGGAACGGCTCTGTGAAATACTCTGCATATATAGCGTTAATTTCAGCAAAATCGTCCATATTCTTAATGAACACGCTTGTTTTAATAGTTTTATCTATTGATGAGCCTGCCGCCTCAAGTAAATTTTTGATATTCCTAAACACCTGGTGAGCTTGAGCTTGAACGCCCTCGGGTATCTCGCCGTTTTCGGGGTTAATCGGGATTTGACCCGAGCAGAAAACCGTATTTCCCGATACGATTGCCTGTGAATACGGACCTATTGCCGCAGGTGCATTGTTTGTTTTTATCTGTTTCATTTTAATCACTCTCCTTATGGATATATTATACAGCAAAAACTGATATTAATCAACCCATTTAAAATAAATTATTTAGAAAACATTTTTCTGAAATCCTTTGGCAGATACCCCGTCACCTCCTTGAACGCACGAGTGAATTTGCTTTGGTTTTCATACCCCACACTTCTTGAAATTTCCGAAATAGGCTTATCGGAGCTTGTGAGCATTTCCTCTGCTTTTTTTATTCTGAACTCTTTCATATATGTTGCAACGGGTTTACCGAACACCTTTTTAAATGTAATTTTCAGTGTTGTGCGGTTTATCAAAAACATTGCCGAAAGCTCCTCTATTGTGTATCGTTTATCAATGTTTTCGGTTAAGAACGAGTGTATTGCATTGACGGTTTGTATTTGTGAATCGTATGTATCATTACTCTTAAAGGTTTCATCTGTGGGGCAGGCGATTTCTATAATTTCCTCTATTGCATTATGCAGAGCTTGAGAGCGGGGCGTTTGTGCGATAGTGTAATAAACCTCTTTGCCCTCCCGTCTGCTGATAATTAGCCCTGCACTCTTAAGCAGCTTCAGATGATGCGAAACGGCGGGGGGAGACATATCTAAAAGTGTGGATATATTTATAACACATTCCTCGCAATGGCATAAAAGCCAAAAAATCTGTATGCGTTTTTCGTCCGAAAGCATCTTGAATAAATCCGATATTACGCTGAACTGCTTGGGATTTGCCGCACCATATTCAAGCCGTTCATCAATATGCCCATGATTGTGGGGCAGCTTTTTTATTGACATCTATATCACCTCATCTGCGTTTATTATATCACGCATCAGGGGAAATATCAACAAAAAAAATAATCCATTTGGAAATATAGTTTCCCATAAAAGCCGCATTTTAACCTAACATATAGACATATGTTTAATCGTTTAGTATAATAATCCTGTAAAGGTTAAAACTATACTATGTGGAGGTGTCATGGAATGGAAAAAGAGGAAAAAGTAATGCTGTGCCGTATTATCTCGGCAATAGCGATGATGATTGGGTTTAATTTCGTTCCGATTTCGGGCGTGGGAAAGCTTTTGCTATACTTAATCCCGTATTTAATCATCGGTTACGATGTTTTGATAAAAGCAGGGAAGCGGATAGCAGCGGGAGAGGTTTTTGACGAAAACTTTCTAATGGCGGCGGCAACTGTCGGAGCAGTGATTCTCGGTGCAATAAACGGTGGCGACTATATAGAGGCTGTTGCGGTAATGGCATTTTACCAAACGGGCGAGCTGTTAGGAGATTTAGCTGTCGAAAAGAGCCGAAAGAGCGTCAGCGAGCTTATGGCGATACGCCCCGATTATGCAACGGTTGACATAGACGGAAAAGAGGAACAAATTTCACCTGAAGAGGTTTTGAAGGGTACGGAAATAATAGTCCGCCCGGGCGAGAGAATACCGATTGACGGAATAATAGTTTCGGGAAAATCGAGCCTTGACACAAGTGCATTGACGGGCGAAAGTATGCCGAGGAATGTGAATGAAAATGACGAGGCTTTAAGCGGCTGTATTAATATGACGGGCGTTTTGAAAATCAGAACAACGAAAGAATACGGCGAATCGACCGTTTCAAAGATACTTGACCTTATAGAGAATGCAAGCGAGAATAAATCGAAGTCGGAGGCGTTTATTTCAAGATTTGCGAGGGTTTATACGCCTATCGTATGCTATTTGGCACTTGCGATTGCAATATTGCCGCCGATAGTTTTACTCATAATAGGTGGGGATATAAATTGGAGCGTGTGGATTTATCGTGCATTATCATTTCTTGTAGCAAGCTGCCCGTGTGCATTGGTTATCAGTATTCCGTTGACATTCTTTGCAGGTATCGGAAAAGCAGGGAATGAGGGCGTTTTAATAAAAGGCTCTAACTACCTTGAAGCGTTAAGCAAGACAAAATGCGTTGTGTTTGATAAGACGGGGACACTCACCGAGGGGACTTTTAAGGTTACGGCGGTGCATAGTGTCGGCTTAACGGACGACGAATTAATCGAATATGCCGCATATGCCGAATTTGCATCAACCCACCCGATAAGCCGCAGTATTATTGAGGCATACGGAAAAACTATCAATAAAAATCGTATCGGAAGTGTTGAGGAATTGAGCGGCAAAGGAGTTATAGCTAAGGTGGATAACAAGAGTGTTGCTGTGGGTAACTCAAAGCTAATGCAGGAGCTTGGTGCAGACTGGGAAAGCTGCGACGAAATAGGAACAGTAATTTATGTGGCAACAGATGGGGAATATCAAGGCTATATAGTTATAGCAGACGCAGTTAAGCCGACTTCTTTGGCAGCAGTTGAGAAATTGAGGCGATTGGGAATCAATAAATCAGTCATTTTCTCGGGCGACACAAAGAATGTTGTCGGCAAAATAGCGGAGTTGCTCGGAATTGATGAATACAAAGCAGAGCTTTTGCCGATTGATAAAGTGACAGAAACCGAACGGTTGCTCGGCGAAACGGAGGACGGGGCGAAGCTTGCGTTTGTCGGTGACGGCATAAACGATGCCCCTGTTCTAAAGCGTGCAGACATAGGTATTGCTATGGGAGCGATGGGCTCGGATGCGGCAATAGAGGCGGCTGATGTTGTCCTTATGGACGATAACCCCGTTAGAATTTCGACCGCAATCGGGATTTCAAAAAAATGTATGCGGATAGTGTATCAAAACATTGTGTTCTCAATCGCAGTCAAAGCCTTGGCATTGGTTTTGGTTGCATTGGGAGTTGCAAATATGTGGATGGCTGTTTTTGCCGATGTGGGCGTTATGCTTATAGCGGTACTTAACTCGATCCGCATACTATCAAAATAATAATGGGGATGTTAAAATGCCCTGTAACAAACGAAGCTCGCCAAAGCCTATGGCTTTGGGTTACCCGACGGCGTATGTTGATACGCCGAGTGGTTCGCTTCGCCCGTTACAGGGCATTTTTAATGTTTATTTAATCAAGCACACCGAAGTCTACGCCTGTATTAATAAGACCGACAGTTTTGAAATCGGGCATATTTTTTCTTATAATATAGTCAATATATGAAGCAGTCATTTTTGCGGTCAGCATATATCCCATCGGGTTTAAATGACCGGACAAAGAAAAGTTCTTGTTAAACTCCTCATCATATATGGGAGCGTACTTAAAGAAGTCTAAAACATATGAGTTTGAAAACTCCTCTGCGAAATCATACATCAGCTGTGCGTGTTTTGCCTTTTTGGTGTTGCTCTCATTTTCTTCTTCGGTATCACGAGGCATTGTCATAAAAAAGAACTTCGCATCAGGGCTGATTTTTTTAAGCCTATTGATAATTTTACCGAAATAACAAGCGAATGTTTCC
>JAXJPK010000233.1:0-13641 GCA_036311705.1 Clostridia bacterium | reverse complement strand
TCAGCCTTGAGGGCGGAGAAGTGATAGAAAGTCTTGAGGATGTCTTTTATTTAAAAGAATGTGGTGTTAGATGTGCGACACTAACTTGGAACGACAGTAATGCTCTTGCAGGAGGCGTGCTGGGTGATGGCGGATTGAGCGAATTTGGCAAAAGCGTTGTAAGGGAAATGAATGACCTTGATATATTAGTTGATGTATCGCACTTAAACGACCAATCGTTTTATGATGTTGCAAGAATCAGCACAAAACCGATAATAGCCACACATTCAAGCTCACGAAGGCTTTGTGAAAATCCGAGAAACATAACAGACGAAATGTTTAAGATAATAAGCGAAAGCGGAGGCTGTGTAGGGGTAAATTTCTACCCGATGTTCATAACAGGCAACGAAACCTGCAAAATATGTGATGTTATAAACCATATAGAACATTTTATGTCGCTTGACTGCAACTCTGTCGGGTTAGGCTCTGATTTTGACGGTACTGACGATTGTTTGCCTAACGGTATTGGCGGCACCGATGATGTGTATAAAATATTCGATGAATTAATAAAAAGAGGAACGGATATTAAAACGATAGAAAAAATATCTCACGAAAATTTTGAAAGAGTATTTGGGGAGGTAAGATAATGCCTAAATTTTTTACAGCGAGAGAAAATGTAAACGAGACACAGATTATAATCGACAGTGAGGATGCAAAGCACATTAAAAAGGTTTTACGAATTAATGTCGGCGATGAAATAACGGTCTGTGACGGGGCGTGTACAGATTACACCGCAAAGATAACGAATATTGAGCAGAACAGAATAATATGTGATATTTTGGAAAGTCATAAATGCGAATCAGAATCCAAAATAAATATAACTATGTATCAGGGCTTGCCGAAAGCCTCAAAGATGGACTATATCATTCAAAAGAATACCGAGCTTGGAATAAAGAAGATAGTTCCTGCGGTGCTTTCCCGATGTGTTGTTAAGCTTGACGGTAAATCTGCGGAGGAGAAAAAGACGGAGAGATGGCAAAAAATTGCATATGAAGCGGCAAAGCAATCGGGCAGGGGTATTATACCCGAAGTTTCACAACCGCATACTTTAGATGAAATAATAGAGGCGGTAAAGAATGATGACCTCGTGTTTGTGCCATATGAGTGTGAATCTGATGTAAAACTAAAAGATGTTATAGAAGAAGCAAAAAATGTTAAAAATATATCTTTTATCATCGGCCCTGAAGGAGGCTTTGATATAACAGAGATAGAAAAGATAAAATCGGCAGGTATAAAGACGATAACGCTTGGCAAAAGAATATTGAGAACGGAAACGGCGGGCGAAGCGGTAGTATCAATGCTTATGTATGCATTTGATGAAATTTGATTATTTATGGGACTGTAATACACATATAATGTGTCGTTTACAGTTCCTTTTTATTGCCGAAATGTGTCGAAGTTTTTCCATATAGCAATCATCTAACATTTTCGACAAAATAGCACGCTATTTCGATGCTTATATCGACTTTAGAGATGTTGTTTTTTATTGAAAAACAAAATCCCCTATGGTAATCTTATAGTGCAATTGCGAGAAATACAAAGAAATTTAAATAAAAAAGGGGAAATAAAAATGGATAAAATAAGAGTTCTTGTAGTAGATGATGATGAAAGGTACGCAAAAGCTGTATCGGATTACATAAACACACAGGATGATATATCATCTGTAGGAATAGCGGTAGATGGTGAAGAGGCATTCGGAATGATAAAGGAAACGAAGCCTGACGCTGTGATACTTGATATAATTCTGCCAAGACTGGACGGTATAGGTGTTTTAAGAAGATTGGCACAAACAGAGATGGATAAGAAGCCTGAAATTCTCGTAAGCTCTTCCTCTACACTCGGCAACCTTTATGATATGGCAAGCAGGTACGGAGCATCTTACTATATGGTAAAGCCGCAAAGTGAGGAAAGTATATGCGATGCGGTTCGTGATATGTGCGGTGTTCGCCGTGAGCCAACTGTCACAAAGGGGATAAACGGAGATAGTCGTGACCTTGAAACTATGGTTACAGAGTTTATTCATGAGCTTGGTGTGCCTGCACATATAAAGGGTTATCATTATTTAAGAACAGCAATAATGATGGTAGTTAAAGATATGGATTTGCTCAATTACATAACAAAGGAACTATATCCCGAGATTGCTAAAGCGTATCAGACAACATCAAGCCGAGTAGAGCGGGCAATCCGTCATTCGATAGAGGTTGCGTGGACAAGAGGGAAGCCGCAGACTATGAACGAGGTTTTTGGATATACAATTAACACAGGTAAAGGAAAGCCGACAAACTCTGAATTTATTGCGATGATAGCGGATAGAATAAGACTAAATCTAAAATAACAAAATTATTGTGAAGCTGTTGTATTTATTGCTTTTGAACTGTATGCGATAAAGGCAAACAGCTTCTTTTGATGTTGACAAAAAAATGCTGTTATGTTATACTGTCGTATATAAGGAGAGTGCGATGGATAAGGGTATTTGTAATCTTGAAATCTATAGAGAAACAGCTATTGAGGCTGAGATATTTTATACCGATATTTCGGAGCTTGATATAGAGAACGCAAAATCTTTTGTTTCAGAATACAGAATTAAAAAAGTTGAAAAACTAAGAACAGATGAGAATAAACGGCGTTCTTTGGGTGCCGAGCTGTTGCTTATATACGCACTAAAAGAATACGGAATACATAAGCCGCTTGAATTTGTTGAGAATGAGCATGGAAAGCCGTATTTGAAAGATGCTTGCGGACTGAACTTTAATCTTTCACATTCGGGGAATGTTGCCGCTTGCGTGGTTTCAAAAAGGCAAGCGGGGATTGATGTTGAATCTAAAGACAGGTCAAGTGAACAAATTGCAGAAAAGTATTTTTCAAAAGATGAAAAAAAGTATCCTTTTGGATATATCTGGACTCGTAAGGAGGCATTGGCAAAGGCGGCAGGAGTAGGTATATCCATAGGACTTGATAAATTTTCTGTAGTTAGTGATAAGGTTATTTTAAATGATGTGGTTTATTCACTCTACAGTATAGAACCTGAAATCAAAGGCTATTATCTTGCTGTTTGTGTGAAATAGGCGGTTGCTCGTATTGATCTATTTCTTTATAGGATTTGATTTCATAATCATTTTCGGCAAGAAACGGTATAAGCCCTGTTGTTTCGTTGTGGGAAACCGCACCTGAGTTTAGGGAAAAATCAAGCTTATCAATTATATTATTGTTATCTATTCTCTTTTTCATATTAGTTCTCCTTTTAGTTAGTTTTATATTAGTATGTCAAGATAAATCGGAGGTATGCATAGATGATTGGAATTATAGGTGCTATGTCGTCAGAAGTGGACGGCTTGAAACAGATAATGACTGATGCAGAAATCAAAAAAATATCCTCTGTTGAGTTTTATTCGGGTAAGATAAACGGAACGGAGGCTGTTGTGGCTCAAGCAGGAGTGGGAAAGGTTAATGCGGCGGTAACAGCACAGACTATGATTTTAGAATATGGTGTTAGTGCGGTTATAAACATCGGTGTTGCGGGTGGACTTGCACCGTCTTTAAGAATTGGAGATGTTGTTATTGCCGATAAGGTTGTGGAGCATGATATGGATACTACAGCTGTTGGCGACGAGCCCGGATTTATAACGGGTATAAATAAAGTATATATGGATTGTGATAAGACCGTCACCGAAACTGTAACCAAGTGTGCCAAAGAATTAGGTTTAAACTGTATTATTGGAACTGTTGCATCAGGAGATATATTTGTATCAAACAATACGGAAAGAGAACGAATAATTCGTTTATTTGATGCGGCGGCGGCTGAAATGGAGGGAGCGTCAATAGGTCATGTTTGTACAATGAACAAAGTACCGTTCTCGGTTATTCGAACAATGAGCGACTGTGCAAATGATGACAGTAAGGTGGATTTCCCCACATTTGCGGCAAAGGCGGCAGAAACATCAATAGAAATTATAAAGCTCTATATGGATAAAATCGGAGGAAAAAACTAAAATGGAAAGAATTAAATCATTTGAAGTTGACCATACAAAGCTTGAACCGGGATTCTATGTTTCGAGAATTGACGGGGATGTTATAACATACGATATGCGTTTTTGCAAACCGAACACGGGCGTCGTGCTTGATAACGAAACGATGCATACTATTGAGCATATGCTTGCTACATTTACAAGGAATTCCGACATTTCCGATAAGGTTGTATATTTTGGACCTATGGGTTGCCAGACGGGTTTTTATTTCCTTGTCCGCAGCAGCGTATCGCAGGAGAAGGCGGCAGAGGTTATAAAGAAGGCGTTGGAGAATACCGTAAACCACACGGGTGCGGTATTTGGAGCGAGTGCTGTTGAATGCGGAAATTACAAAACTTTAAATCTTAAAAAGGCTCAAGACGCCTGCAGAGAGTATTTAAAAATATTCAGCGGAATTAATACATATAAATAATTACATTATTTTGCGTTACGCCTTGACATACAGCAAAATATGTGTTAATATACTTATATAATTTAATAATTCTTCGGGGTGATGTGAAATTCATGACCGACGGTGATTGAACGCTGTTCATAAGTCCGTGAGCCTGCAAGGGTTGATTTGGTGTAAATCCAAAACCGACGGTGAGTACGAATTAAATCGTACGCAGTCCGGATGAGAGAAGAATAAATATTTTTGTTTTGATACACACCTCGTAGATTGGGGTGTGTTTTTTGGATACAAAATTTATGGAAAGAGCTATCGAGCTTGCTAAAATAGGCACAGGTTTTACCAATCCTAATCCTCTTGTCGGAGCCGTAATAGTAAAAGACGGCAGAATTATAGGTGAGGGGTATCACGAGAGATACGGACAGTTGCACGCGGAGCGAAACGCAATAAATAATGCGTCCGAATCAACTGTTGGTGCGGATATGTATGTCACCCTTGAACCGTGTTCGCATTTCGGTAAACAACCACCTTGTATGTATGCTGTAAAAGAAGCGGGGATAAAAAATATATACATAGGCTCCGTTGATCCTAATCCGTTAGTGAGCGGAAAAGGCATAGAGTATCTTAAAGAGAACGGAATATCCGTTACGGTCGGAGTCCTAAAAGAGGAATGTGACGCTTTAAACACAATATTTTTCCATTACATCACAGAGAAACGCCCGTATGTAATAATGAAAGCGGCAATGTCGATTGATGGCAGAACAGCATCATTTACGGGTGATTCGAAATGGATTTCAAACGAAAAATCTCGTGCTCATACACATCTTATAAGAAAACGGGTTGCGGCAATTATGGTTGGAATTAATACCGTTCTTTCGGATAATCCGATGCTAAACTGTCGATGTGAAAATCCGAGCAATCCCATAAGGATTATTTGTGACAGTAAATTAAGGATACCGCTTGATTGTAACATTATGAAAACCGCAAAGGATATACCTACCATTATCGCAACTGTTTCAAATGACAGTGACAGAATTAAGTTGATACAAAATATGGGTGCAGAGGTTATTATAACCTCGGGCAATCAAGTAAATCTTGTTGAGCTTATGGCAGAGCTTGGAGAGAGGAAAATAGACAGCGTACTCGTCGAGGGTGGAGCAGAGCTCCACGCATCAATTTTAGAGGCGGATTTGGCAGATGAATTAATGGTATATATAGCGCCCAAAATTATTGGCGGCGTTGATGCGAAACCTGTTGTAGGCGGTTGCGGCGTAGAATTAGTTAAGGATTCGTATAAATTCCAAGAGCCGAAAGTAACAATGTTTGATGACGATATTCTTATTGAATATACCAAAAAGAGAGAGGTGAATTTATAATATATGTTTACCGGGATTATTGAGGAAAAGGGACATATTGAAAATATATCTCACGGTGCAAAATCCTGCCGATTGACTGTAAAAGCCGACAAGATTTTTGATGATTTGAAATTGGGCGACAGTGTTGCGGTAAACGGTGTATGCCTCACGGCACAGTCTATAAATCCACCGTGCTTTACAGCTGATGTTATGGCGGAAACCGTGCGAATGACAAATATTGGGAATTTAACAAAAGGCAGTACGGTAAATCTTGAACGGGCAATGCAGCTAAACGGCAGATTTGGCGGACATATTGTTTCGGGACACATTGACGGAACAGGCACTGTTGTGAGTAAAATTAAAGAGGATAATGCTGTTTTGGTAACTGTTACGGCAAATGATAACATAATGAGATATATCATTCATAAAGGCTCTGTAACTCTTGACGGTATAAGTCTTACGGTTGCAGGAATATCAAATGACAGATTTACGGTGTCAATAATACCGCATACAGCATCGGAAACCACTTTGCTTGATAAAAGAACAGGCGACAAAATTAACATAGAATGTGATGTTATCGGCAAATATGTTGAAAAATTCACAAGGATACAAGGTAGCGGAATAACTTTCGAGTTCTTAAAAGAGAACGGATTTGGCTGATACAGAGGAGGATAAAAATGAAATTTGATACTATAGAGCAGGCATTGGAGGACTTGCGAAACGGCAAGGTTATTATGTGCACAGACGACGATACCCGTGAAAACGAAGCTGATTTGATTTGTGCGGCAGAGTTTGCGACAACAGAGAATTTAAACTTAATGGCAAAAGAGGCAAGGGGTCTGATATGTATGCCGATGAGCCGAGAATATGTCGAAAAACTGGGTTTAAGACCAATGGTTGCAAATAACACGGACAATCACGAAACAGCTTTTACAGAATCAATTGACCATATTGATACCTCAACGGGTATAAGTGCCGTTGAGCGTGGATATACTGCACGAATGACTGTTAAAGATGATGTAAAACCAAGTGAATTTCGCCGCCCGGGACATATGTTTCCGCTTGAAGCAAGGAAGGGCGGAGTATTCGAGAGAAACGGACATACGGAGGCAACTGTTGATTTGTGCAGACTGGCAGGGCTTAAAGAGGTTGGACTATGCTGTGAAATAATGGCAGATGACGGTACTATGCTTGTCGGCGAGGACCGTGTAAAGTTTGCCGAAAAACATAATCTTACTTTTATCTGTATTCGTGACCTGCAGGCATACCGCAGAAAGCACGATATATTTATGCAGCGAGAGGCAAAAGCGAAGCTGCCTACAAAATACGGTAATTTTGATATATACGGCTATAAGAACACAATCAGCGGAAAATCACACATTGCATTGGTAAAAGGCGAGATTTCCGAGAATGAGCCGATACTGTGTCGAGTTCATTCCGAGTGTATGACGGGTGATGTGTTCGGCTCTTGCCGCTGTGACTGCGGTGAACAGCTTGCCGAGGCTATGAAAGCTATTGAAAAAGAGGGGAAAGGCATAATTGTATATCTTCGCCAGGAGGGCAGAGGAATTGGCTTAATAAACAAGATTAAGGCGTACACCCTCCAGGAGAACGGATATGATACGGTCGATGCCAATATAGAATTGGGCTTTGCACCCGATTTGCGTGATTACAGCGAGGGTGCACAGATTTTGAGGGATTTGGGAGCAAAGAAACTCAAGATAATGACAAACAACCCCGAGAAAATATCAGACCTTTCCGAGTATGGTATTGAAATAACGGATAGAATCCCGATTAGGATACCTGCAAGAAAAGAGAATGAGTTTTATCTCAAAACAAAACAGAACAGAATGGGTCACCTATTTAAATATTAAATATATAAAACGGAGGAAATGAAAATGAATGTTTTAGAAGGAAAGTATGCAGGCGAAGGACTTAAAATAGGAATAGTTGCTTCAAGATTTAATGAGTTTATCACAACAAAGCTTATTGGTGGAGCAGAGGATTGCCTGAAGCGTCATGGCGTTAAGGAAAGCGATATAACACTCGCTTGGGTACCCGGTGCGTTTGAAATCCCTGTTGTAGCAAAGAAAATGGCTGAAAGTGATAAATATGATGCAGTTATTTGCCTTGGTGCTGTTATAAGAGGTGCAACATATCATTATGAAATGGTTTGCAATGA
Source organism: Clostridia bacterium (assembly GCA_036311705.1). Classification (GTDB taxonomy): domain Bacteria; phylum Bacillota; class Clostridia; order UBA1381; family UBA1381; genus Ornithomonoglobus. Next base: position 5,652 of record JAXJPK010000233.1, on the reverse strand, counting down.
GGCGGCAAAGGGTATTGCCCAGGCTTCGATGGCTACAGGAAAGCCTGTGTTATTCGGCGTTATAACTACCGATACAATCGAGCAGGCAATAGAGAGAGCAGGCACAAAGGCAGGCAATAAGGGATACGATTGTGCTATGTCTGCAATCGAAATGGCAAATATGTTTAAAGAACTGTAAAAATAAGTGATATGGGATTGAATAAAAAAATAATTAATATTCTCAATACCGTTTCGGGACAGCTTATTTTTGTTCTGCTATCGGGTTTGGGTTATTTTATGATGCTTGCAGGACCTATTATAGAAATGTCACGGGGAATGTGGCTCCTTTTGCTATTCTTTGCACCTGTTATAATTTGCGGCAGTGCTTTGGTTTTGATTAAGCTTATAAAGCAAGCAATAGAACATGAGAACAATGTATCAATACTAAAAGTATTCTGGATTCACATATGTGTTATAATCATCGGAGCAGTTTTGTTTGTATCAGTGTTTGTGTGATTAAGGGTTAGTGTTACAGCTATTTGACATTTTAATTAAAATTGTAATATTATATTTATTTTAATCATAGAATATGATATAATGAGGGCAGTTTTTAACAGAATTGCTTTGTAACAACTTCTTGATGTTGTTCATAATATACACCACACATTGTTATTTTTATGAGGTGGTTTGTATGAACAAATTAGTTATTGAAGGTGGAAATCCGCTAAATGGCGAAATAACTGTTCAGGGAGCAAAAAATGCAGTTTTGCCGATACTGGCGGCATCAATACTTTCGGGCGGCGTATGTGAGATACATAACTGTCCCTGGCTTCGTGATGTTGAGAAAACAAAAGTTATTCTTGAGGAATTAGGATGCAAAGTGGAAAGATGTGATGATACTTTATGCGTTGATTCCTCGGTGATTAATAATTGCAGAATTGATGAGGGATTAATGCGTGAAATGCGTTCCTCAATCATATTTTTAGGTTCGATACTGTCTGCGTGTAAAAAGGCTGAAGTCGGATTACCGGGCGGATGCCCGATTGGTTTACGCCCGATTGATTTACATATAAAGGCTTTAAGGCAAATGGGCGTTACGATAACGGAGGAATACGGGTATCTCAAATGTGAATGTAACAAGCTTCGGGCTGCTGATATTCACCTTGATTTCCCAAGCGTTGGTGCAACGGAGAACATTATGCTTGCAGCTGTAAAAACTGAGGGAACTACGGTTATAACAAATGCTGCAAGAGAACCCGAAATTGTTGATTTGGCGAATTTCTTAAATCTGATGGGTGCGAGAATAAAGGGTGCAGGATCGAGCATTATTGCTATTGAGGGCGTTAAAAAACTGCATCCGATTGAATATACAATTATGGCTGACAGAATTGTAACGCAAACATATTTGATTGGAGCTATGATTACGGGAGGGGAAATTCTTGTAAAGAATACTGAACCAACACACATTAGTTCAGGACTTTCGCTGCTCTCTCAAATGGGTGCTGATATTGAATGTAAAAAAAAACAGGTGTTTTTAAAAAGCAGAGGAACCATTAAAAGCGTAGATATGATTAAAACGATGCCGTATCCAGGATTTCCAACGGATATTCAATCTCCGTTTATGGCATTGGCATCACTTGCTGACGGAACAAGCGTATTTGTTGAAAATATATTTGAAAATAGATTCAGACATGTCGATGAACTTATCAGAATGGGTGCGGATATTAAAGTCGAGGGGAGAAGTGCTGTAATAAGAGGAGTAAAAAGACTCTACGGTGCGAGCGTTGAGGCATATGAGCTTCGTGGCGGTGCGGCTTTGGTTTTAGCAGCTCTTGCGGCTGTCGGTCAGACGGTTGTTGGGGGAGTGGAGTTTATTGATCGAGGTTATGAAAATATTGAAGGCTGCCTATCGCAATGCGGAGCCGTCATTAAGAGAATAAATCTTTAATAGGGTGAAATAAGATGGAGAACAATCGGAAAAAAGGTGAAATTAACAGTTCCGGGCGTGTAAAATTTAATACTCAGGATAATGAGGGAGCATCGCCGTACCGTAAAAACGGTGGCAATTTGAATAGTACCGAACGGCATGGCGGTGAAAGCCCTGGTATGCGTAAGGTTAATAAGTCGCATAACAAAAACACTAAAAGAACATATAACTCTGTTGTTCGTATGCAGAATGAACTGACCGAGGCGGAAAAACATAGAAAAATAGAACGCCAAAGAAAAGAGGAACGGCTGAAAAGACAGAGAATGCAAGCTTTGGTGGGATTGGGTGCAGCTGTTATTGTTGCGATAGTACTTATATTTATGACGCCTATTTTTAGTATAAGAGAAATTCGCCTTGACGGTAATTATACCGTTCCAAAGGAAATAATAAACGATAAAATCGGTTATTTGGTTGGTGCAAATCTATTTGGGACAAGTGTTTCAAAGATTGAGAGAAAGATGAACGAGATACCGCAGATCGAGTCTGTGACGGTTAAAAAACATATTTTTCCGTCATACCTTGATGTTTCAATTAACGAATGTAAACCTGCGGCATATTTGTTGTCGGGAAGTTCAACGATTGTTATTGACTCGAATATGCGAATTATAGACGATGCGGGAGTATTTGACACAAAGAAATTGCCGAGTGTAAGCGGTGTGAGTGTGCAGGAGTATCAATTGGACGAGCCGATTAATATTGATTCCGCAGAAAAAAGTGAAGCGCTTGCTGTTATATTAAAAGCTTTTGAGGTAACGGGACTCACAAATTCGATAACCAATATAAGCCTTGATGATTTGACGGCGATTAAGTTTAATTATGATAACAGAATAGAGGTTTTATGCGGTTCGCAGCTGCAGCTTGAACGAAAAATCCGAATGTTTGCTGAAACTATAAAGACTGAAACAATTAATGATAATTCAATCGGAACGATGGATTTAAGCGTGCCGGGTAAGGCGGTATATGAGCCGTAATAGCGAAAAAGTATTATTATATAGAATTAATATGTTAATTTTGTATAATTTTACTATTGAATAATTGTTGAAAAGGTAGTAAAATATAATGTGTATGTTCATACCTATGTGAACATTAATTGGTATGTAAACTACGAAGGAGGATAATAAAATGAGTGCAATGCCTATCGGTTTAGAAGATAACACCGTAATTGAGGGTGCAAGAATCAAAGTAATCGGTGTTGGTGGCGGCGGTAACAACGCTGTCGACAGAATGATTGAAGCAGGTGTTACAAAAGCTGAATTTATTTGTGTAAACACAGATGCACAGCAGCTTGCAAATGTAAAAGCAAAGACTGTACTTCAAATTGGTGCAAAGCTTACTAACGGTCTTGGAGCAGGTGCAAAGCCCGAAACAGGTCGTCAGGCGGCAGAGGAAACAAAAGATGAGATAAAGAATTTAGTAAAGGATGCGGATATGGTATTCGTGACTGCCGGAATGGGCGGCGGTACAGGTACCGGTGCTGCTCCGATTATTGCAGAGGCGGCAAAATCAGCAGGTATTCTTACGGTTGCCGTTGTTACAAAGCCCTTTGCCTTTGAAGGACCTCAGAGAATGAGAAACGCAGAAGAGGGAATTAAGAATCTTGCTGAAAGAGTAGACTCAATCGTTACGATTCCTAACGATTTGTTGCTTAAAATTGCAGACAAGAAAGTGACAATAAACGATTCATTCAAGCTTGCAGATGATATTTTAAGACAAGGAATTCAGGGTATTATTGATATTATTACCCAGAAAGGTATCGTTAACTGTGACTTTGCCGATGTCCGCACAATTATGAAGGATAGCGGCGTTGCCCATATGGGTATCGGTATCGGCAAGGGCGAGAATGCGGCACAGGATGCTGTTCGTGCAGCTATTGAGTCACCGTTACTGGAGACAAGCATTGCAGGTGCTGAAAATGTACTTCTTAATATTACAGGCGGCACAGAGTTCTCACTTGTTGATATGGGTGAGGTTTCATCAATCATAAAGGATATGGTTTCAGATGAGGCTACAATCATTGTTGGTTCAGCTATGGACGAAACTATGAAGGATGAGATTAAGGTTACTCTTATTGCTACAAGCCTTGACGGCTCAATTAAGAGAAACGCAGACGCAGGTGTTGCTGCTAAAAAGTCAACAAGTACTTATTCATCTGAAAGACGCCAGCCGTCATATTCATCATCAGTTTCTGATTATGATGACGATTCAATATTCAAGCGTCGTTTAAGACCTGGGATGAGCGAAATAGATGTTCCGGGCTTCTTTAAGAGATAATTAATTAAATATCAAATACACTGCGGAGAAACTCCGCAGTATCTTTTTGTACCCGTAGCTCAGTTGGATAGAGCGCAAGACTCCGACTCTTGAGGCCGCAGGTTCGATTCCTGTCGGGTACACCAAATAGTGAAATAACCGCTTAAATAGCGGTTATTTTTTTTGCAATCCCCGATTTTTTGTGTTGGAGTGATGTGCCAACACTTGAATGGGTAGATGATAATAATCTTTTAAAATAACAAAGCGTATGATGTTGAAGCTTTTTTAAATACAAAAAGCGGAGCTAAATAACCGGCATCTATTTCGTCCGCGAGAGCAATAAAAAATAAATCGCACTCTTTTGCGGTTTATTTTTTGTACACGATTTTCGCAACCCTTTTTTTGCTAATCTTTTTGAATATGGACTGAAAAGCCCCTGTTTATAGAAAAATATGAGATATTGTTTTTTTAATTTGTATTGAAAATTGATGCAGAATATGATATAATTCCTTTAAAATCATAAACAAGAATCATAGTAAAAATATGGAGAGATAAAAATGGAACTTGTATGGATAACTGCACTTGGTGTAGGTTGCGCTACGGTCATCGGCGCCATTATTGGATTTGGATTTAAAAATATATCACATAAATTTTCTGATATTGTGTTATCCTTCGCCGCGGGTGTTATGCTTGCCGCAGCTGTTCTCGGACTGATTATTCCATCGCTTGAATATGGTGGGAAATACGGAATTGTTATGACAGTAGCCGGTATTTTTACAGGTGCGATTTGCCTGAATCTGATTGATAAATTAGTTCCGCATCTGCATAAATTTGCAGGCACAGAGAGTGAAAAGCATCATAATGAAAATCTTAACAAGGTGTTATTGTTTGTTATGGCGATTGCTATACATAATTTACCTGAAGGAATTGCCGCAGGTGTAGGTTTCGGTTCGGGAGACACAACACAGGCATTGATAATTGCCGGCGGTATTGCGCTGCAAAATATTCCTGAAGGTATGGTGATTATTGCACCTATGCTTACCGCAGGTATTCATCCTCGTAAGACATTTTTTATTGCTGTGATAACAGGGTTTATTGAGGTTATTGGAACATTTATCGGATATTTCGCTGTTAGCATATCTACGGCTATCTTACCGTTCGCTCTTGCTTTCGCCGGTGGTACAATGCTCTATGTGATCAGTGACGAGATGATTCCCGAAACACACGCACACGGGAGCGAGAGAGGCGCGACATACGCTCTGCTTGTAGGTTTTTGCATTATGTTGATTACAGATGTACTGTTCGGTTAACTTTGTGAAAAATTTCATTTTCTGATATACTAAATTTTTGGCAAAACTTAATAAATTAAATATCTAAATTGTTCGACTTTTCCAAATGAGAACCGTAATTTTGAAAAAAATTGCGGTTCTGTTTTT
>JAXJPK010000232.1:0-1868 GCA_036311705.1 Clostridia bacterium | reverse complement strand
GGTCTTTTCGACTGGGGTCACACAGGCTTGTATCAAACAAAATATATTGATGACGGCTCAGTAGCATTTGAGGGTAAGAGCTGTGCTGTAGTTCCCGCAGTTGCAAAGTCATATGCCGGCTATCAGTGCAAAGCAATTCCTGCACAGACCGAGAAAAAGACACTTGAGATTTCATTCTATGCAAAGGCGTCTGAAGACTTCAACGCAAATAAACCTTCGGTTTGGGTTAACTTGGATAAAAATGGTTCATTCTTAGCTCAGAGGGGATTGAATGCAGACCCGACCAATAACCTTTCAACAGAATGGTCAAAGCTTACATTTACTTTGCCGTATCGTTACGGTGATGACGGATGCTGGCTGCCGGGTGCGGATTATGAATCATTCGTTCCGATTATAGGAACTGCCGCATCGGGCGTAAGTGACGAAAACCCTGCTACAGGTGAGATGTACATAGATAATGTAACGGTTAAATTTATCGATGAATCTGTTGAAGGAACAGTTCAGGCTGCAACATATTTCACTAATAATGATGTGGGCTTATATCAGCTTGGCGAAACAATGAATATGAATGTGAAAGATGCAAAGGATGTTGAGCAGTTTGCATACTTCACAGCCGATATATATGATATAGACGGCAATCTTGTAAAATCAGAGCAAAAGATCAAGAAAGAATTTTTGGAAAGTGGCTTCTCATATTCACCCGAGCAGCCCGGCTACTACGAAATAGAGATTCAGGGACATAATAATGACGGTTACAGCTACATATTAGCTGATACATATCAGTCAAGAACATCGGATGGTAATTCAGATAACTGTTCAAGAAGATACGGATTTGTATTCACCAGAGGCGAAGCAAAGCCGATGGAGGACAGAAGCGATTATCTTATGATTTCATCATCATGCTTTGAAGGAGAGGAAGCAACCGACCCTTATAAGAGAGGTTATAAGGAGCTTGATGTTGCAAAGAGACTTGGATATTCAGGCGTGAGAATTCACCAGGTAAAATGGGGAAATGCACCCGGTGACAGATATAACTATACAGCCAGAGGTTTTGGTGACACAGGTCAGAGAAGAGTTTATTATTGGGATAATGCAGACGCCCAGATTAACAAGTGTTATGACCTTGGTTTCAAAAGAATAGTTCCGAATATTATGGGCGGTCCCCGTTGGGCAGCTCCTGAAGAGCATAAAAACGATACAGGCTATGCAACGGGTGGTTGGCATTACGGATTGTATGCCGCAGATAAGATGGAATATGTAGATGAAATGCTCTTAGACTTCACCGAGCGATATAAAGGCAAGATTACAGGTATTGAATGGTATAACGAGCCTTACTATGGTAACTTAAGAACTGCGTTCTGGTACGACACTATGGAGAAGTTCGCTGAACAGCTTGCTGTTGCAGGTAAGGCAGTTAAGAAATATGCTCCCGAATTGGAATTCTGGGGTTCAGGTCTGTTGGGCGACCCGTCTTGCTTGCCTTTCTGGAATGATGTTTTGCGTTCAGAGTATTCAGAGGACCTAAAGGAAGTTCTTGATGTTATCTCATTCCACGGAACCTTTGCTCAAATGCCTATTTCAACAATAGCGGTTTCAGAGGCTGCAGGCTTTGGCGATAAGAGATTTGTTAACTCCGAATCATATGGATTTGCACGGGGTAAAACTTTAGACCCTGAAACAAAAGAAAGAGACTTCCGCCCGAGCTGTTTGTCATATATAATGCAAGATATGCAGAATATAAGATATGGCTTGGATGCTAACTGTCACTTTACTGTTGGTGCTGCAAATAAAGAGTATATGAAAAACGGTTCAGCTAACGCAACTGCATGGGGCTTCTTCAGAACCTTTGGCAGATATGAGTTGTATCC
>JAXJPK010000231.1:0-7023 GCA_036311705.1 Clostridia bacterium | reverse complement strand
TAATTTGCACCGACATAGGCGACAATATTCTAAGTTTGAATGAAAACTGTCCATCTTGCACGCCCGTGCTCACTCGCATACAAGCGTATAGTCTTGTTCGCACGGACGCACAATCTGAACAGTTTTGATTCAAACTTGGTTTTGCGAAAAGGAGTTAATGGCAATAATAATATGTAAATTACTGTAAAAATATGTAATGATTGGTAATATTGTATAATAAAATAAGACATTTTTATCTATAATATAGTCTTTACTAACAAATAAAAATGTGATATAATGAACATAAGATAATAAAGTAGTCACAGTTGTAGACATTTTGCTATTAGTAATATACAGAGAGGTGAAACAACATGATAGACAAAAGAGAGTCGACTGATGTAAGCGAGTTTCAAACTTATCTCTTTAACTCAGGCGAAAACTTCAAAAGCTATGAATTCTTGGGGTGTCACAAAATCGAAAAACCCGGTAATATCAGATTTATGTTTACCGTTTGGGCACCTAATGCTTTAAGTGTTAAGGTTGCGTGTGATAAAAATGGATGGACGGGTGACGGATACGAGCTTTCTCCCATTGGTAAAACAGGCGTGTGGAGCGGATGTTTTGCAGACTTTACGGAGGGAGATTTATATAAATATGCAATAACCGCCCCTGATGAAACGGTTTATCTCCGTTCCGACCCCTATGCAGTAAGGTGCGAGCTTCGACCGGGAACGGCATCTGTTGTATATGAGCTGAAAAAATTCAAATGGACGGATAAATCGTGGATAGACAAAAGAGCAAAAAAAGATAACATTCATTCGCCAATGAATATTTATGAATGCCATGCAGGCTCATGGAGAACGCATCCGGACGGGAGCTATCTTACATATTCAGAGCTTGCCGATGAGCTTATTCCGTATCTTAAAGATATGGGATATACCCATGTGGAGTTCATGCCACTTACGGAATATCCGTATGATGGGTCGTGGGGCTATCAGGTAACGGGATATTTCGCAGCAACATCAAGATACGGCACACCCGAGGAATTGAAAGAGCTTATAAACAAGTGTCACAAAGCGGGAATCGGCGTCATAATGGACTGGGTTCCCGCACACTTCCCCAGGGACGGACATGGCTTGCGTATGTTCGATGGTACGCCGTGCTATGAATATGCCGACCCCCGTGAGGGCGAGCATAAGGATTGGGGAACGATGGTATTTGACTTTTCAAAGGGCGAAGTTGTATCGTTCTTGTCCTCCTCCGCAAACTTCTGGGCAGAGGAATACCATATAGACGGGCTGAGAGTTGATGCCGTATCCTCAATGCTGTATCGTGATTATTCAAGAAACGACGGTGAATGGGTACCCAATAAATACGGCGGTAACGGCAATCTTGAGGCGGTTGATTTACTGAGAAATATAAATAAAATGATGGGTACGGAATTCCCCGGATTTCTTATGATAGCCGAGGAGTCTACGGCGTGGCCGCTTGTAACCGCACCGCCTGAAAATGACGGATTGGGCTTCAATTTCAAATGGAATATGGGTTGGATGAACGATACATTAAGGTATGTGTCAATGGACCCGTATTTCAGAAAAGACAACCATTCGTTGGTAACATTCGGAATGATGTACGCATATTCGGAAAACTTTATTTTGCCGCTTTCACATGATGAGGTGGTTCACGGCAAAAGGTCGCTTATTGACAAGATGTTCGGAACATACGAGGATAAATTCTCCGCATATAAGGCATTTATGACCTTCTATATGACGATGCCCGGTAAGAAGCTTTTGTTTATGGGCGGAGAGTTCGGACAGTTTCTGGAATGGCGTGTTGATGACGAGCTTGAATGGAATGTCTGCGAGCTTGACGCACACAAAAAGCTCCAAAACTATATAAAGAAGCTAAACCATATGTATGCCGAAAACAAGGCATTTTGGGAGCTTGAACAGAGCTGGGAGGGCTTTCGCTGGATAAACGAGGGCGATAACGAAAACTCGGTTGTGTCATATATGCGAATGGGCAATAACAAAGAGGACGCAATCGTTACTGTTGTGAATTTCACGCCGATTGACAGAGATGTTTATACGATTTGTGTGCCTTACAGCGGCGAATATGAAGTGATGCTCCATTCAAATTCAACAGAATACGGTGGAAACAGAAGAATAAATAAAATGCGATTTAAAGCGAGAGAGATACCTGGGCAAGACAACTATACTTTAACACTTCCGATAGACGGAAACAGTGCAGTTGTATTAAGACGAAAAACAAAACAATTATAAATAGGAGATGATTCATCATGGTATCAAAGGATTGTGTAGCAATGATACTTGCCGGAGGTCAAGGTTCAAGACTTGGAGCTTTGACAAAAAATGTGGCAAAACCTGCCGTACCGTTTGGCGGAAAATACAGAATTATAGATTTTCCGTTGTCAAACTGCGTTCATTCGGGAATAGATACTGTCGGCGTTTTAACACAGTATCAGCCGCTTGAGCTCAATACTTATATCGGAAACGGCAACCCTTGGGATTTGGATCGTTCAAGAGGAGGGGCGTATGTTCTGCCGCCGTATCAGAGTGCGTCGGCGGGCGAATGGTATAAAGGAACTGCAAATGCCATATATCAGAACATAGGCTTTTTGGATAGGTTTAACCCCGAAAATGTATTAATTCTTTCAGGTGACCACATTTATAAGATGCATTACGGTGAAATGCTTAAAGCACACAAAGAGGCGGATGCGGCGGTTACCATTGCGGTTATGCCCGTTCCCTGGGACGAGGCAAGCCGATTCGGTATAATGAATACAGACGAAAACGGCGTTATATTGGAGTTTGAGGAAAAGCCTGCCAATCCAAAGAGCAACCTTGCGTCAATGGGTGTTTACATATTCAAGTATGAGGCTTTAAAACGCTACTTGATAGATGATGAGCGTGACCCCGAATCATCAAACGATTTTGGTAAAAACATCATTCCGAAAATGCTTGCAGACGGCGAAAAGATGATGTCATACCAATTTGAAGGATACTGGAAGGATGTCGGAACAGTCCAGTCCTTGTGGGAGGCGAATATGGACTTGATATATGACGAGCCTAAATTTGATTTAAGTGACCGTGAATGGATTATCTATTCAAGAAACTATGCACTTATGCCTCATTATGTGGGCGAAAATGCTAAAATTATTCGTTCGACTGTAACCGAGGGCTGTAATATAGAAGGAACGGTTAACCATTCTGTTATATTCAGCGGTGTTGCGATTGGTGCGGACGCAGTTGTTAAAGATTCTGTTATTATGCCGGGTGCAGAGATTGGCGAAGGAGCGATTATAGAAAAATCCGTAATCGGTGCAAATGCGATAATCGGCAGAGGTGCCAAGGTCGGCGTAAGCGAAGAGAGCAAGGATAATCCTTATGCGTCACAGTATTGCACACACGGAATTGTACTTGTTGAGGGTAACGCAAAGGTTGAGCCGGGTGCGGACATACCCGGAGGCTCAATGGTTCAGGCCGTTGAGTCGGACGAATATTGAGAGGGGCGTGTTTAAAAATGAGAAATGATACAATGGGTATTATACTTACAGGTAATGAACGCATTGCACCGCTCACCGATGTTCGTGCGGACAGTGCATTGCCTATAGCGGGCAGATACAGGATTATAGACTTTGTTTTGTCGAATATGGCAAACGCAGGAATAACAAATGTCGGAATTGCGACAGAGTCAAACTATTCATCTCTAATGGACCACACAAAATCGGGTAAGCCTTGGGATTTGGATAGAAAGAACAGTGGCTTGCAGGTACTGCCGCCAAACCTTGAACGCAGAAAAATCGGCACAATAAAGGGCAACATAAACCTGCTCGAGGGCATATGGGATTACATACACAGAAGCACTCAGACCTATGTTATTCTGTCGCTGGACAATATGATTTATAATATAGATTTTGAGGATGTTGTTAAAAAGCATATTGAAAATCAGGCTGATATTACTGTGGTATATAAAAAGCTTATTGATGCTGATGAATCCGATATTTCAAGATACACCTTGCTTGATATTGAGGCGGACGGCAGAATTACGGATATGGAGGTGCAGCCGTATTATCCGAAAACCAACAATGCCGGTCTTGAAATATATGTAATGGAAAAAGCGTTGCTTGAAAGCTTCCTCGATGAGTGCTCTGCAAGGGGCGATACCGACTTTGTAAAGGACGCAATCATAAAGAAAATGGGCGGAATGAGAATATTCGGATACGAGTTTGAGGGTGAATTCTACAAAATAGATTCAATGAAGTCATACTACAGAACGAGTATGTGCTTGCTTAACAGTGACATCAGGCAAGAGCTGTTCAACCGCAAACGCCCGATTTATACAAAGACGAAGGACCAAAGCCCGACAAAGTACGGAAAAGACGCGGTTTGCAAAAACAGCTTCATTTCAGACGGTTGCGTGATTGAAGGCACGGTTATAAACTCGATTTTGTCAAGAGGTGTTAAGGTCGAGCCGGGAGCTGTAGTTAAGAATTCAATCATAATGCAGGATAGCGTTATTAAAGCCAATGCAGAGGTAAGCCATGTTGTATTTGATAAAGAGGTTGTCATATCAGACGGCAGAAAGCTTATCGGTCAGGCAAACTATCCGCTTGCCATTTCAAAAGGAACAGAAATTTAACGCATATATACAGCCTGCCCTTACTTGGGTGGGCTTTATATGATATAAACTACCCAATTTATTGGCGTTGGGATTGACAAAATGAGGGGAATATAGTAAAATTATAAAATCGGTACAGTTGTATGTATGTAAGCGACAAGCACGAAATGAATTTTTAGTATGCATAATTGTATGAATATGCAACCTAAACAATCCTCTTTCGGTTTGAAGTTTGACGAAAGGAGTTATTATGAAGATACTATTTGCAGCTTCGGAATGTGCACCGTTTGTTAAAACGGGCGGTCTTGGTGATGTAGCAGGCTCATTGCCGCAGGCATTGAGAGAAAAAGGCGTTGATGCACGAGTTATTTTACCGCTGTATAAATGCGTACCTCAAGAGCTTAAAGACAAAATGCGATACATTGACCATATCTACATAGATATATCGTGGCGTAGGCAGTATTGCGGAATATTCGAGTTGGAATATAATAATTGCATATATTATTTTATCGACAACAAGTTCTATTTCGGCGGCGACAAGCCGTACGACCATATTCATCTTGACTGCGAGAAATTTATATTCTTCTCAAAAGCCGTTCTGTCCGTACTTCCGACAATCGGTTTTTGCCCTGATGTAATAAACTGTAACGACTGGCAGACAGGTGCAGTCCCCGTATTTCTTGACACATTCAGAGATAACCCGTTCTTTCGGAGCATGAAAACGGTTATGACTATTCATAACTTGAAATTCCAGGGCAGATGGGACTTTGACGGAATTAAAGATGCAATGGGCATTTCCGACTATTACTTCACAAGCGATAAGATGGAGTATTATAAGGATGCGAACATATTAAAAGGCGGTATGGTTTACGCTAACAAGATTTCGACAGTTTCAGAAACATACGCACAGGAAATCACAACTCCCCATTACGGTGAGGGGCTTGATTCGCTCCTAAGAGCAAGGCAGGGCGACCTCATCGGAATAGTGAACGGTATTTCATATGACGACTGGAACCCGTCAAAGGATAAATTTATAGCAAAGACCTATACACAGCGTACGGCAAAATCGGGCAAGGCGGCGAATAAAGCGGCACTTCAAAGAGAGCTCGGACTGCCCGAGGATCCCAACAAGATGATGATTGGTATAGTTTCAAGACTGACCGACCAAAAGGGCTTTGATTTAATTGCGTATAAGCTTGAGGAGCTTTGCCAGTCAAACGGCTGCCAGCTCGTTATTCTGGGTACGGGCGAGGAAAGATACGAGAATATGTTCAGGCATTATTCGTGGAAATACCCCGACCGTGTTGCGGCGTGGATAACATATTCAAACGAGATGTCGCATAAGATATACGCAGCGTGTGATGCATTCTTGATGCCGTCGGCGTTTGAGCCTTGCGGACTTTCACAGTTAATCTCAATGCATTACGGCACACTTCCGATAGTTTGCGAAACGGGCGGTTTAAAAGATACCGTAACGCCGTATAATAAATACACAGGCGAGGGTACGGGATTTTCATTTGCACACTATGATGCAGATGAGATGCTTGGCTGTATCTACGGTGCTATGGATGTATTTTACAATGACCGTGATGCGTGGACTAAGCTTATGAAAAACGCGATGGACTCTGATTATTCATGGAATGTATCGGCTGAAAAATACATTGATATGTACACATGGGTAAGCGGTGTTCCCCGTCCTGTAAAGGCGAAAGACATAAATGATTCGGAATTTGAAAAGACAATCCGCAAGGATTTTGAGGAGTCGGAGCAAGCGGCGGAATCGCTTGCAAAGGAGCCTGAAATCGTAGAGGTTAAAAACCCTTTTGAAGAAAAAAAGACGGTTAAGAAACCGAAAACAAATACTAAAAAGAATAAATCTAAAAAATGATTTTTTGCAACCCCAAAAACAAGGAGAGAGTAAAACATGACTGAAAAGAACATAACGAAAAAGCTGACTCCTACGCAGGAGGCACTTAAAAAAGAAATCATCGGAAAGGTAAACAGACACTTCGGTAAGGTGCTTGAGGAAGCAACTCCGCATATGATATATGCTGCTTGTGCTTTGACTGTCAGAGATAAGATAATGGAAAAGTGGGCAGTATCGCACCGTGAAGTAAAGAAAGAAGGTTCAAAGAAGCTTTACTACCTTTCATTTGAATTCTTGATGGGCAGACTCCTATGCACAAATGTGTTAAATATGATGCAGACAGAGGATTACAGAGCCGTACTAAACGACTTGGGCTATTCGCTTGAGGAAATAGCAGAGCTTGAAAACGATGCAGGTCTTGGAAACGGTGGCTTGGGCCGTCTTGCGGCGTGCTTTATAGACTCGCTGACAACGCTTGATTTGCCTGCATACGGCTGTACTTTGAGATATGAATACGGTCTTTTCAGACAGAAAAT
>JAXJPK010000230.1:0-1794 GCA_036311705.1 Clostridia bacterium | reverse complement strand
GTAATAGATAAAGAAACACTGAGCTATGCAAAAAATGTTTGCGAAATTGTACCGGCACAGTTAGGCGATTCAATCGGTGATTGGGCAGCCTTGGCTGTTGCGAAGGATACATTGGAAAGACGGAATTAATTTATATGAGGAGAGAATTATACTATGGAAGAATTGTTATCAAGATCTTCAAAACTTGCCGAGTGTCGGGACAGCATAAAAAAGGCGTTGGATTTGATGATAGACACATATAAAAACGGCGGCAAGGTGTTGGTGTGCGGAAACGGCGGAAGTGCTGCGGACTGTGAGCATATTGTCGGCGAACTCATGAAGGGATTTTTGGAAAAACGCGAAGTTACGGATAACAGAATATCGGAGGATTTGAGAAAAAATCTTCAGGGAGCGTTGCCTGCAATATCATTGCCGAGCCAATCTGCAATATTATCGGCTTTTATAAACGATGTTGAGCCCGATATGATGTATGCACAGTTAGTTTACGGCTATGCAAAAGAAAATGACCTTGTTATAGGCATATCGACATCGGGCAACTCAAAAAATATTGTAAATGCCATAGAGGTTGCAAGGTGTATGGGGGTTAAAACTCTTTCGCTTACAGGAAGGAATGAAAGCAAATTATCGGACATTTCCAATGTTACGATATGCGTACCCGAAACAGAAACATATAAAGTGCAAGAGCTTCATTTGCCGGTTTACCATTACTTATGTGCCGAAGTTGAAAAAGAAATGTTTAAAAAATAAGGAGTTAATGGTTATAACTATGATTAATTTTAAACAATCTGAAATAAAAAAGTGGACAAAGAAACGATGTCGCATATTTATAATGAACTTAAACCCCCATATAAGAAGACAGGTATATCAAATAGGAGGATAACGATGAAAGTATATATGAAAAAAGGAATAAGAGGTCATGATGTTATCGCAAAGGGATTGGAAAATATTTGCACAAAGTGCGAGAATTTGGATATTTCTTATCTCCAGCTTGTTTTGGAAAAGAGTATTGATGGGTTTGAGTTTGGAATGTTTACGAATGAATATGCAGATGTAATTAAAAAGCGATTGGGAAACGCGGAGATTGCAATTTTGGGCAGTTATATAAACCCTTCAAATCCCGATGATGCATCGCTTTCTCGGGACATTCAAAAATTCAAGGAAAAAATCAAATATGCGTCTATATTAAATCCGATAGCGGTAGGAACCGAAACGGGAATTTACAAGGAGGGTTTAACCGATACGGAATAGGCTTATCAGCGAGTTTTGAACTCTATGCGTGAAATAGTAAAGGAAGCTGAAAGGTATAATGTGAATATCGGTATTGAGGGTGTGCATTGTTTTGTTATAAACACACCGCAAAAGATGAAAAGGCTTATTGATGATTTGGACTCCGATAATGTGAAAGTAATTTTTGACCCGGTTAATTATTTGAATATAAATAATTATATAAATCAGGATACAATCATTGAGGATATGTTTACTTTGCTTGCGGACAGAATATGCGTTTTGCACGCAAAGGATTTTATTGCGGAAAACGGAGAATTTAAAAGTGCCGCACCTGCGGAAGGAATGTTAAATTATAAGCTGATATTGGAGAAAATGAGTGAATATTCGTTGGATATTCCGATAATATGCGTTATCACTAATTAGTGATATCTTGTGCAAGCAGTGCCTTTGTGTGTACAAAAGGCTAAAATAAAAAATCCCGCATATCACGGGATTTCATATTTTGCTTGTTGGGGATAATTCCCCAACCCCCAAGAACGAAGATTTCATCTTCGAGCCACGCACCTG
>JAXJPK010000229.1:0-1392 GCA_036311705.1 Clostridia bacterium | reverse complement strand
GTGTTTTTCTGCAATGCCATTGCGTGCAAATCTATATCAGGTGCTGTTTTTACATTCTTAATATGCACCTTTAATATATCTTCTCTATATGAATGACAACAATTATATTCCTGCATTTATTTTATGCAATCCGAGTAACCCTTATTTTCTCAAAAACCATACAACCATTTCCGTTTCGCCTCTGTTTGCAAAAGCATAATAAGGAATAAGCCTCAATGTGAATTTTTCATAGTCGTCGCCCGCCTTTGAATAAAGCATATCACTGTCCTTTTCTCTATATGCACATGTAGAAAGCGACGGCAAAATAAAATCGTTGTCCTCCAACTTAAATTCTGATGATATACTAACGGCAATCCCTGCTAAATCCTCACCATTATCCACTCCCTCGGCACAATACAGAACAGGGCCTCGCATAATGGCAATTCTGCCCGCATTTTCATGTACACATTTGTTTGATTTTACGCAAATAACCGGCATATTAAACTCAAGCTCTATTTCGTTCTTGCCATTAAGTGCAATATATGCGTATCCTTTTTTCATCGTATAATCGGTGTTTATTCTGAAATCGGAACACCATGACGGGATTCGTACGGCAATCTGCTTTTGCGGTGCACTGCAAGTTATTTTTATTTTTCCGTCCGCTGGGTAGGCAGTTGTCTGCGATATATGTATACTATCATATTCTGTCTCCGAATTTATGTACTGATGAACATAAATAGTTTCATTGTCAAAGCTGTACATTAAATCCCCAATCGAGGGTATAAACCTCACTATATTAGGAGGACAGCAGGAGCATTCAAACACCTCAACACGCTGTGTTATCGGATAACGCTCTATTGTTTTTGTCAACTTATTCACACCATTGAATTTCGTGTCTATTTCAAGCGGATTTTCATAGAAAAACGATTTACCGTCCATAGATACACCTGATAAAAATCCGTTATAAATTACTCTTTCCGCAACATCGGCATATCTGGAGTCAACATCCAGCAGCTGCATACGCTTACAGAATAATGCCATTGCAATTGCGGCACAAGTTTCTGCATATGCCGTTCTGTTCGGCAGATGATACGGTATGGTGAATGCTTCCCCCATATATGTTGAACCCAATCCGCCACTGATATACATTTTCTTATTGACCATATCCTCAATCACACGCTTGCACGCTTCAATAAGCTCATTATCATTGTATCTTGCCGCAATATCCGCCATACCGCAGTAAAGATATAATGCACGCACAGCATGTCCTTCCGCAGTTGAACGCTCACGCAGTGGCATTTCATCTTGGTTATGCAGCTCTGTCATAAAATCCTCTCTGTTGTCAGGATCATCTTTCCCTGTACCATGTTCGTCAATAAAATATCTTGACAGCTCCAAATACCGTTTTTCACC
>JAXJPK010000228.1:0-10843 GCA_036311705.1 Clostridia bacterium | reverse complement strand
TTATGTTGTTTGGCGGTATAGCTCAGTTGGCTAGAGCATGCGGTTCATACCCGCAGTGTCACTAGTTCGAATCTAGTTACCGCTACCAAAAACCAGCAATCCGAACGGATTGTTGGTTTTTTTAATTAAAAGGAACACTATATAGTGTTCCCTTTAGTTTACTGGCTATTCTCCTAAAACAAGATACCCCAAATTGCCCAATACCTTTTCTACATTATCGAGAACGCTCTCATCTGCACCTTTTACCAGATGATAATGGTACTCATTCGTTACATTTTTTAACGGTCCCGAACGCCCCGTCTTAAGATTGATGATATACTCATCAACATCCGCCGATGTCTTAATATTAAGCGGTGCTTCGATTTTTCCATAAATTTTATGCCAAACAAATACATTTACAATAATTCCGCCGACATGAACAATTTCTCTCAATTCTTTTTCAGTATCATCATCGGAATGAACAACCTTAAACACTCGTTCAGGCATTGACGGCTTATTAATGATATACCCTCTCGCAGTAGCAATAACATCTACGCCCTGCTGTTTAAGCTCCGCTATATCCTTAACGATTATCTGTCGGCTCACATCAAACTCTTTGGCAAGTGTACTGCCCGACACCGGAATGTCGCTGTTCTTTATCCGTTCGGATATGCAGTCAATTCTCTCATTCGCTTTCATCTAATCAACCCTTACTCCACAGTATGCAAATTTTTCAAGGATAAATCAAGTATCGGTGCACTATGAGTTAAAGCACCGCTTGAAATATAATCCACGCCCAAATCAATAAGCTTCTCTACATTTTCACGGGTAACATTTCCGCTGCACTCTGTTTCTGCCCGTCCGTCGATAATCTCTATAGCTTGTTTCATAACATCATATGTCATATTATCAAGCATAATAATATCGGCACCTGCATCTGCCGCCTCTCTTACCATATCAAGCGTTTCTGTTTCTACCTCGATTTTTCTGACAAACGGTGCATATTCTTTTGCCATCATAACAGCATTCTTAACAGAGCCTGCCGCCGCAATATGATTGTCTTTAAGTAAAACGCCGTCTGACAAATTGTAGCGATGGTTGAAACCGCCGCCGACTTTAACTGCATACTTTTCAAAAATTCGCATATTAGGCGTAGTTTTTCTTGTATCCAAAAGCTTTGTTTTTGAGCCCTCAAATAATTTTGAAATCGACTTTGTGTATGTAGCAATTCCACACATTCTCTGCAAATAATTTAAAGCCGTTCTTTCGCCCGAGAGCAAAACACGAATATCTCCCGTAATATTACCGATTTTCTCGCCTTTTTTAATCTCATCACCGTCTTTAAATTTCATATTAAATTCTATGTTGCTGTCAAGCAGTTCAAAAACTCTTTTAAACACATCAATACCTGCAAGAATTCCGTCCTCTTTACAAATCAGTTCAACTGTTCCTTTTTTGTATTCACGCATAACAGCGTTGGTTGTTACATCCTCACTTGAAATATCTTCCTTTAATGCACCCAAAATCAATTCGTCTGCATTCATCATCATCGTAATATCATTCATTTCCTTGCTCCCTTTCTATGTCTTGTCTTATTGTTTTTTCATAATCTGCATCACAATCTATGTAATCATCAAGATTGATTTCACTGTAGCAATCATCAATTTTATCAAATTCCTCCGTTATATGCCATGCTGCCCGCTGTGCGAAAACAAGACTCTCCAAAAGTGAATTGCTCGCAAGTCTGTTTCTGCCATGCACACCGTTGCAGGAGGTTTCACCTGATGCATACAAGCAATCCATCGTTGTTTTTGAATTGGAATCAACCTTTATGCCTCCCATAAAATAATGCTGTGCAGGTACAACGGGGATACATTCCTTTGTTACATCATACCCCTCCTCAAGGCAGCGATTATAAATGTTCGGAAAATGATTCATTATAACCTCTTTTGGAATTGGTGCCATAGATAGCCATACATGAGGGGTATTATCCTGTTTCATTTGTTTCCAAATCGCAGATGAAACAATATCTCTGGGCTGAAGTTCGTCAGTAAACCGCTCCATATTAGCATCAAGAAGTACCGCACCCTCTCCTCTTACGGATTCAGAGATTAAAAATCTCCGCCCTTTTGTTTTTGTATAAAGGGTTGTCGGATGTATTTGAACATACCCGATATTTTCAAGCTCTACATTATGCTTTTTTGCAATCGCAAGTGCATCAGCAGTAAGGTGAGGATAATTTGTACTGTTATGATACAATCCGCCAATGCCGCCGGTTGCAAGCATAGTGAACTTTGCACGAATTTCCGTCATTTCGCCGCCTGATGAACGGGCAACAACACCTGTGCATCGTCCGTCCTGCTCAATTATATCAATCATTTTCAGATTTTCAATAATTTTTATGTTGTCCCTTTTTAACACTTCAGTCAAAAGCTTGGAGGTTATCTCCTTACCTGTTACATCTTCGTGGAAACATATTCTTGGGTAGCTGTGTGCACCCTCACGAGTGAATTTCAGCGTTCCGTCAGGATTTTTCTCAAACTCCACTCCGTATTTCATAAGGTCATATATAACCGATTGAGAGGAGCGAATCATAATATCAACAGATTCTTTTTTGTTTTCATAATGCCCTGCACGCATCGTGTCCTCAAAATATGCGTCATAGTCATTATCATTTCGGAGCATACAAATTCCGCCCTGGGCGAGAAACGAATCGCTTTCGGTCATTTCGGATTTTGTTATTATTACTATGTTACTGTCCTTTGGCAAATTTAAGGCACAGTATAATCCTGCGACTCCCGTGCCGACAATAACTATATCTGCTGTGATTTTCATCTTATTTATCGTGATGTCCTTTCAAAATCTTTACTTGTGTTGGTTTAATCTATTATACACAAAAAGTTTACATATGTCAATACATATGTAAACTTTTTGTTCAGACAATTAAAAATATATTTGTAAATGTTGACATTACTATGGCATTGTGTTAAAATATAATTGGGGTGTATCTGAATTTTCTAACATATTTAATGTGAAAGGAGTTCAGTATATCAATATGAATATTGCAAACAATCTAAGAGCTATTGAAGAGGTTAAGGCAGACATTTTAGGAGAAGTGTCCGAGCTTTATAAAAAGCTTGCTGATTATGATGAGCTTGCCGACTACGGTGCTGTTGAAAGCTCTATTGCTACAATTATTGCTATGGATTATATTCTTGCAAGGCATTTGGGTATTGCCCAAAGCACAATCGACTCAAGAATATGCGAATTAACTGATATTGCGGCTGAAAATTCGCATCCGCTCGAAACGGAGTTCGGCGATATGTCCGAGCTTGCAAAATACATAAGAAAACGGTAATATGTAACTCATTCGGAGGTATTATGAAAAAGAAATATCATCATGCAATGCGTAAGTATCTCATTGCGGCAATCTCTATGTCTTTTATAACACTTATCTGTTCTGTGTTATTGCTTACAGGCGTTGTTAACAAAACGATAGTTGCATTAATAGAATTTATATCTTCTGCTGCTGTGGTATCATATGTTTCAATCATAGCAAAGACAAGGAGAAAAACAATTTCAAAATACCTTGAAAGCATCACAGGCAATGATATGGACTTATCAGAAAATCTGATAACAAGTGTTCCAATGCCTATGGCAGTTTGCTCTATTGATGGTTTAATTCGCTGGTATAATGACAGATTTTCAGCAATCTTTACCGAAAAAGTATTGTTGAATGAAAGTCTTGATGAGTGCATTGATTCTTTAAAATGGTCAGATGTTCTAAAATACCCCGAAGGAAAAGAGATTATTGAAAATACGAACGGTAAAGTTTATTCTGTTCATTGGAGTATTATTAAAGACAGAATGAATCCCAATCAAATGGGTGACCATTTCTCTGTTTTTTTCTATCTCAATGATATTACGCTTGAAAAAGAGTTGCGTGAGAGCTATGAGAATGAAAAAGTAGATATTGCTGTTGTTAATATAGACAATTTTGACGAATTTGCCCAGAAAAATGATGATAACACAACAGAGAATGCTGCTTCAAAAATCCGAAATGCCGTTGTTGATTGGTCTAATTCAATAAACGGCGTCATAAAGAAAACCGACAGGGATAAATACTTTGTAGCATTTGAACATCAAAATCTGCAAAATTGTACCAAGGATAATTTTAGCGGTATTATTGACAGAGTTCTAAAAATTGCAGATGATTCAAAATTCCCGTTGTCTATCAGTATAGGAATAGGTACGGGCGGCTCACTCTCTCAAAATGAGGCAAGTGCAAGGCAGGCGCTTGACCTTGCACTTGGCAGAGGCGGCGGTCAGGTTTGTCTTAAAAACAGTAATGATTTTAAGTTTTTTGGTGGAAGGAATACAGAGTACGAAAAGAGCACCAGAGTAAAAGCTCGTGCAGTTGCAACTGCACTTTCCGACTTAATCAAAAATAGCGATAATGTTATCTTTATGGGTCATTCCAATGCAGATTATGACTGTTTGGGAGCAGCCGTTGGATTACAGCGTACTGTCCGAGTGTTGAACAAGACACCGTACATCATCCATGAACATACCGCTCCCGCAGTTGAAACAATGTACAAGGATTTAAAGGATGTTGAGGAATATGCAGGAATGTTTGTTGATGAATATGATGTTTTCGATAAGGTCACCCCAAACACCTTGCTTATCGTTTTAGATACTCACCGTCCGTCAATGCTTCCCGCTCCAAAGCTGTTAGATAATGTAGGAAAAGTGGTATTAATAGACCATCATAGGCGTTCAACCGAGTTTTTGTCACCTTGCTCTCTTATATATCATGAGCCGTATGCATCATCAACCTGTGAAATGGTTACGGAGCTTTTGGAGTATATGAATACGGGAAGTGCATTAACAAAAATTGAAGCACAGTGCCTATATACAGGCATAATAATGGATACTAAAAACTTTATGCTTAAAACAGGCGTCAGAACTTTTGAGGCGGCGTCATATTTAAGACGGCTTGGTCTTGATACTGCGGCTGCAAGACGAATGTTCAGCAGCCGCCTGTCAGATTACAAGCAGAAAGCTGAAATCGTAAGCAATAGCATACTTGTACTTGATGAAGTTGCGGTTTCAAAAACAAATAAATCACATATAAATATGCGAATGATTGCGTCGCAGGCAGCAGATGAAATGCTTAATCTTGAAAAAGTGAAAGCATCGGTTGTTGTATTCCCAGTCGACGGCGGCGTTGGAGTTTGTGCAAGGTCTTTGGGCTCTGTTAATGTTCAGCTTATAATGGAAAAGCTTGGCGGCGGAGGTCATATGACGGTTGCAGGAGCAACAATCCCCGGCATTGATATTGATGCGGGAGCAAGTGAAGCAATTCGTTCCATAAAAGAGTACTTAAACGAAAGGAATGGATAAAAATGCAGGTTATTTTAACACAAGATGTGAAAGGTCAGGGAAAGAAAGGCCAGATGGTTAATGTATCTGACGGTTACGCAAGAAACTTCTTGCTCCCTAAAGGACTTGCAACAGAGGCTACAAAATCGAACATAAACGATTTGAAAGGTAAAAAAGAATCTTTGGAATTCAAGATTAAAACAGAAACAGAAGAGGCACAAAGGCTTGCCGATAAAATGAAAGAAATAGAAGTTGTAATAAAGGCGAAAGCCGGCGATAACGGTAAGCTTTTCGGCTCAATAACATCTAAGGATGTTGCAGACGCACTTACATCGCAGCATCATATAAAACTTGATAAAAAGAAATTTGTGATGCCTGACGGTATTAAAACTCTGGGCGTTACAGAAGTAAAGGTTAAGCTGTACACACAGATAACAGGCACATTAAAGGTTAATGTAGAAAAACAGTAATTTACAAAGGAGCAGGGTTATAGTCATGGAAGAAAACGAATTCAGCCTACAATCCGCAGAATTGAATAATCAAGGTGTATCAGAAAGGGATTTGCCCTTTAATATGGAAGCGGAACAGGCAGTTTTGGGAAGTGCTTTGACCGATAGCGAAAGTGTCGGAGAAGCCGCACAAATTCTTAAACCGAGTGATTTCTACTTCTCATCAAACAAATTTATTTATGAAGCTATAATGGATTTGTTTAATTCCAATATGGATATAGACTTTGTAACCGTAACCGAACAGCTCAAAGTCAACAATAAATTAGATGCCGTAGGCGGAATTGATTATCTTAAACGATTAAGCACAAGTGTCCCAACTACGCAGCATGTAAAGCACTACGCCGAGATTATTAAAGAAAAATCTATCTTGCGTTCGCTTATACGAAATGTCAATTCAATTTCCAAAATGGCATATGATGAAAATGACACGCTCACCCGTTTGATTGAACGCTCCGAACAGATGATATTTGATATATCAGCATCTCGTGAGCAAAGCGACCTTGTGCATATCAGCGACATTTTGCAGACAAGCTATGAAACTATCGCCAAAAACTCACAAAATCAAGGCGGTATTACAGGTTTGCCAACAGGATTTGTTGAATTAAACAAACGGACAGGCGGTTTTCACGGTGGCGAGCTTATCATTATTGCAGGTCGACCCGGTATGGGTAAATCAGCATTTGCGGTGAATATTGCGGAGCATATGAGTATTACTCTCGGCAAAACAGTAGCTATTTTTAACCTTGAAATGCCTCGTGAGCAGATTGTAAACAGAATACTTTGTTCACAAGCACTTGTAAGCAATAACAAAATCCGTACAGGCTCAATGGAGCCTGAGGATTGGGAAAAGATTTGCGATGTTGCGGATACTATAGCTAAAGCACCGCTATACATTGACGATACGGCAACAATAACCGTATCCCAAATACGAGCAAAATGCAGACGATTAAAGCAGATGAAACAACTTGATATGGTTATTATCGACTATTTACAGTTAATGCAATCAAGCGGCAGAAGTGATAATCGTCAGCAGGAAATTTCCGAAATTTCCCGTTCTTTAAAGGTACTTGCAAAGGAGCTTGATATTCCCGTTGTTGCACTTTCACAGCTAAAGCGAGAAAGTGAATCGCAGAAAGGTAAAAAGCCTATCCTTTCCGACTTGCGTGAATCGGGTGCAATCGAACAGGATGCTGATTTGGTTATGTTCTTGTTTAGAAGTTACTACTACAGCAAAAATCCCGAGGAAAAGGATTTGGCAGAGTGTATTATCGCTAAAAACAGAAGTGGTGATACGGATACATTCCCTCTTGGATTTAAGGGTGAATATACTAAATTTCAAAATATTGAATTTAGGGTTGAGGAGGCATGACGCCTCCTCTTATAAATAATGATATTTGCATAGAAAGTGCGGTTATATGGTTATGTTAGAGAAAGCTGAAAAAACAATGCTTGCACATTATATGATTCCTAAAAAATCAGTTCTTGTTGCACTCAGCGGCGGTGCTGATAGTGTTGCACTTCTGCATATAATGCACAGACTTTCACAAAAATACGGTTTTAATGTTTATTCTGCTCACATTAATCACGGCTTGCGTGGAAAAGATGCCGATTTTGACGAAAACTTCTCAAAGAGCATTTCAGAAAGGCTTGGGATACCGTGTTATGTCCTCCATGCAGATGTCAAAGCACAGGCGAAACAAAAAGGCATAAGCGAGGAGCTTGCAGGGCGTGAAATCCGATACAGTTTCTTTAATGAATTGATGCAAATGCACGATATTGAATACACCGCAACCGCACACCATAAAAACGATAATGCAGAAACCATAATTATGAATTTTATGCGAGGCAGCTCGATTAAGGGCTTGTGCGGCATTCCGTATAAGCGAGAGAGGTTTATTCGTCCCCTGCTTGATGTTTCCCGTGTTGAAATAGAAAGATATTGCAAGGATAATTCCCTTGATTTTGTGACCGATAAAACAAATAATGAAAGTATATACACCAGAAATAAGATACGAAATGTTCTTATTCCTGATATTGAAATAAACTTTAATCCAAACATCGTTGAAACGATTACAAAAAATGCTCAAATGATTGCTCAAGACGAGGATTTTATATCTCATACTGTTGATTTGGAATATAAAAGACTTGTCAATAATAATGCGGTGGATATATCAGAGCTGTTAAGCTTGCATACGGCAATTTCAATGCGAATAATTCGTAGAATGATTGATAGTTTTTGCGGTATTTCAGATGTTTCCTCATCAGTTATCAATAATACCTATGAAATTGCAAAAAAGGGTAAAACAGGGCTTTTTACGGATGTAACATCGTCTGTACAAGCCAGAATTGAATATGGTAAACTGATTATCGGTTATACCGAAGCTGATTGTCCACCCTTTTCATACACGATAAAAATTGGTGAAAGGAAGTTTATTCCCGAGCTTGGATACACAGTAAATACAGAGCCTGCAACCGAAATGTCAAAAGACGGAAAAGAATACTTCTCAATCCCTGACGGCACAAATGAAATAGTTATAAGAAATCGCAAAAGCGGTGATACATTCATTCCCACGGGTATGAATGGCACAAAAACAGTCAAATCCTATATGATAGATAAAAAAATTCCAAAATCAAAGCGTAGCAGAACGGGCATTATAACGATTTCCGATAATATCGCTTGGATTATTGGTTACCGACGGGACGAACGCTTTAATTTTAATAAAAATGGCGTGAAAATTTGGATTTCTTATTGAATTAAACCTGATTATGTGATACAATATACAAAGTATAGCTACGGAGGTGCATTTTTTGAATAAAAACGCAAAAGGTGTAGGAATTTGGATTTTAGTATGTGCCGCTATCTTTGCTTTTGTTGCATTTTATAACAGCAACAAGGAAAAGCCTCCCGAAATCCCCTACTCTGAATTAATATATATAATTAAAACAGAGCAAGTTGAATCTATAGAGATTTCAGAGAACACAGCACTTGTTGAACGCAAAGACAGTTCGAGTGGTGCAACATCGAAATGCATTGCCGAGATACCGGGAAGTGAACAGTTCCATAGAGATATAGGCGATGTTCTTCTTGAACAGGAGGAGCTTGGCGGAGTTAAAATAACATACAACGAACCCAGATTTTCACTATTCAATTCATTTGAAATTATTTTTGTTGCCATTATGCTTATTTTCCTCTTTTTCTCGTTCACAAAGCGTGGTAACGGTGTAGGTTTCACTAAAAATCGTGCAAAACTTGCAAATGACAAGACAGACACAACCTTTGACAATGTCGCAGGTGCAGACGAGGAAAAGGCAGAGCTTGAGGAAATTGTCGATTTTCTAAAATCACCTGAAAAATACACAAAGCTTGGTGCAAAAATACCGAGAGGAATACTGCTTGTGGGCTCCCCAGGTAACGGTAAAACACTACTTGCAAAAGCTGTTGCGGGTGAGGCGGGTGTACCGTTCTTTTCTATCAGCGGTTCAGATTTCGTAGAGCTTTATGTCGGAGTAGGTGCATCAAGAGTCCGGGATTTGTTTGAACAAGCTAAAAAGGCAAAGCCCTGTATCGTTTTTATAGACGAAATTGATGCTGTCGGCAGAAAACGAGGTGCCGGAATGGGCGGCGGTCACGACGAGAGAGAGCAAACCCTTAACCAGCTGCTTGTTGAAATGGACGGTTTCTCTGCGAATGACGGAGTTATAATAATAGCGGCAACAAACCGCCCTGACATTCTTGATAAAGCATTGTTAAGACCGGGTAGATTTGACCGCCAGATAGTTGTCGATTACCCCGACATCAAAGGCAGAGAGGAAGTTTTAAAAGTCCATGCAAAGGATAAACCGCTTGCAGATGATGTGGATTTAGGAAAAATTGCAAAAGTAACCACAGGCTATTCGGGTGCAGAGCTTTCAAACCTTTTAAACGAGGCAGCAATAATTGCAGCCAAAAAGAACCATTCCGAAATATCTTATTCAGATATTCAAGAGGCAAATTTAAAGGTTATGATGGGAAGTGAAAAAAAATCCCGAGTTCTTTCTGATGAAGAAAAGAAACTCACTGCATTCCACGAGGCAGGTCACGCAATTCTTGCAAAGATAGTTGATAAGACGCAAAGCGTCACCACTGTTTCTATTATACCTCGAGGCAGAGCAGGCGGATTTACAATGTATCAACCCGAATCTGACAACAGAATGTATGCATCAAGAAACGAAATGTTGAACACAATAAAGGTAATGCTTGGCGGCCGAGTTGCCGAAGCTATTATGCTTGACGATATAAGCACAGGTGCATCAAACGATATTGAGCGTGCGACTGCCCTTGCCCGTGATATGGTTGTTAAATATGGTATGAGCGAGAAAATCGGTCCCGTTTCATATGATGACGGCGGCGAGGTGTTCCTGGGCAGAGATTACGGTCACGCAAAGAGTTATTCGGAGGCTACCGCATCAGAAATAGATGATGAAGTTAAATCTATAATCACAATACAATATAACGAAACCGAAAAAATATTAAAGGAATACAGCAACCAGCTTGAGCGTGTTGCGGAGCTTCTCCTTGATAAAGAAACAATTTCGGGTGAAGAATTTGAAAATTGCTTTAATAATCAATAAAGAACTATTCGGTTTACGAAAGGGGTGAATATATAATGGCACAGGTAACAAAAGACACTCTAATCGGTGAGGCTCTTATGATGAATATGAATATTGCTGAAATTCTTATGGAATCGGGAATGCATTGCGTAGGTTGCCCCGCATCGCAGGGTGAATCAATCGAAGAGGCATGTGCGGTACACGGTATGGAAGTTCAGCCGCTCATTGATAAGATAAACGATTTTCTATCAAAGAACTAATATAAAAGGGGGTGTTGCTTAACGCAACACCCCCTTTTGGGGCTGAATGAATTTAGATGCAGAATTCGCGAAACAAAGTAAAATGCGGATTTATTCGCATTTTACCTTGCCCGACGGCGTACG
>JAXJPK010000227.1:0-5062 GCA_036311705.1 Clostridia bacterium | reverse complement strand
ATGTATAGCTTCGGGATAACCCTCATAGCTCTGCTATTCGGCGGTTTTCGTCCGTTCTGCACTATTTTTTGCATCCCCTTTGGGGACTATTCAATTTTTTTAACATTCCAACTTTTTTATGAATAAGTTTTAATTATCTCCTCGGCAATTTCCTTTCGTGAAACACATCTGTCCATTGCCTGCTTTTCAATATATCTATGTGCATCGTTTTCTGCCATACCAAGCTCGGAAATCAATAGCCATTTTGCACGATTTATTATTCTTATTTCCTGCATTTTATCCTCTAAAGATACTGCTTTTTTCTCGAATTTGCGTATTCGTTCTCTTGTAGATGCCATCCAGTCAAGACTTTGGCCTATTATTTGTCGGGAAGTGGGTTTTGGGAGGGTATATACTCCATAACCCGAAACCTTTTCAAAGATTGATTCATAAATCTCGTTTCTGACCAAAAGCATAACTACCGAATTATTCTTTGATGATAAATCAATAGCAAATCGAACTCCGTCGTCATCGGGTAGCGGTGAGTTGATTATAACAAAATCAAAATCGTATTCTGCAAGAGTTCTCTTTGCTGTGCTAATATTTGTTTCAAATAAAACAGGTGTATATTTAAATTCAGGAAACAGCTCTTTGAGGGAGGTATTGAATTTTTCAGATGCGGAAATTATCAGCACGCTGTATATTCGCTCTTTAAAATCCATATATAATACCCCCCTTTCTTTTTCGTTCGTGAAACCGCATAAAGCCGTAAATATACCAAGTGTTATTTGCAGTAAATATTAATTATTTCTATAGGCAATATATTTGAAACGAATTCGCTGTTTAATGTTATTTCCTTTGCCTCGCTAAGATTTTGCGGCAATGTATCATAATCCTTCAAAACAGAGTCATCTGCTTTAAAAAAGTTAAGCAGTGCTGCGGGTTGTAAATCAAGCTCGTTACTAATACCGTATAATCCTGCATAGATAAGAAGTGCATATGCAAGGTATGGATTTGCAGTCGGGTCGGGTGAACGAAGCTCCGCACGCTTATACTCTCCGCTTGCCGCAGGAATACGGATAAGCGGAGACCGATTCCCCATTGACCATGAAATATACTTCGGGGCTTTTGAATAACCCAATCGCTGATATGATTGTTCAGTCGGGTTTAAAAATACCGTAAGCTCTTTAATAAACTTCATTATTCCCGCAAGAACTTGGGGTAGTATAGTGTGATTTTCGTCATTTTTTACCGATAGATTAATATGCAATCCGTTGCCTGGCTTATCTAAAATCGGCTTCGGAGAAAAATCTGCATAAAGACCGTTTCTCCTCGCAACTGTTTTTACGACTGTTTGGAATGCCATTGCATCATCCGCTGCTGTTAACGGGTCTGAATACTTAAAATCAATCTCATTTTGTCCCGGCCCCTGTTCATGATGCGAGCTTTCGGGATATATACCCATTTGTTCCAAAGTCAGGCAGACTTCACGCCTTATATTTTCGCCTCTGTCCTCGGGAGCCATATCCATATATCCTGCCTTGTCATACGGCTCATCAGTGCGGTTGCCGTTTTCATCGAGCTTGAAAAGGTAGAATTCGAGTTCCGAACCAAAAGAAAATTCAATACCTCTGTCTTTAGCGGCTGCAATGGCCTTTTTTAATACATTTCGTGTATCACATTCATAAATATCACCGTTTGGTTTAATTATATCGCAATACATTCTGACAACCCTGCCATGTTCAGGTCGCCAGGGAAGTATTGATAATGTGCCGGGGTCGGGACGGAGAAACAAATCCGAATTTGCTTCATCACCAAAACCACCGACAGATGAAGCATCAAAGGCAATTCCGTATTCAAAAGCACGAGGTAATTCTTTCGGCATAATCGAGATATTTTTTTGCCTGCCGTAAACATCACAGAATGCAAGACGAATAAACTTAACATCCTCTTCATTCACATATTGAATAACCTCTTGTGCCGAATACTTCATAATATTAACCCTCTTTCTATTAATTTGCTACATACATTTGCCTGTAAGGATTCTTGCTGTCGGGCGAAATATATGTAAATTCAGAATTAAGTATTTCCTCCTCATCATATCCGAAATACTTGCAATATTTTTTTATGTATTTTTCGATTTCTTTTAAATCGTCTTTTGTTGCTTTTTTTGCTTTGACTTGTTTGGGAAAATCTATCCCTTTGCAGTCGGAACGCAAAAACATCTTGCCGCCGTGCATACCTGTGCCCGCGAAATTACTGACAATCGGCTTATCATTATCCGAAATTCCAAGGACAATAATTGTGCCGCCTGCCTGATATTCTCCTAAAAAGCTTCCTGCACAACCGCCGATAACCAACGCAGGCTGTTTATCCTTATATGCTTTCATATGTATTCCACTGCGGTATCCTGCATTGCCTTTGATATATATTTCTCCGCCACGCATTGCATATCCTACGGCATCTCCTGCGTTTCCGTGAATGATGATTTCTCCGTCATTCATCGTATCACCAACTGCATCTTGTGCATTTCCGTCAACCTCGATTGTTGCACCGTTTAGGTATGCTCCAAGAGCATTGCCGGGGATACCCGTTATTTTGATGTGCTTATCGCTCATTCCTGCAACCAAAAAGCGTTGACCTAAACAGTCTGTAACAGTACAGTCTCTATCGGAGTTTCTGATTGCTTCATTTAGTTCTTTGTAGTCTGTGTTTCCTGCACTTATAATCATTATAACACACCTCCGAGCTTTTTTCCACATATTTCTGAAGAAAACATTGCTAAACTTGGATTTTTTTTCAAAAGTTCCATATCTATCTCAGAAAGCGGGACTTTATCCCTAATTAGTGATGTATAAATTCCTGCTTGCTCAACTTTGCCGATGATTATGTATCCTGTCAGCATTCCATTTTTTATGTAGAGCCTTTTAATGGTATTTTCGCCTTTTTCCTCAATAATTTCGCCGCCGTCCTGTTCTTGAAAATAGCTGCCGGCTGTCATTGCGTGGTATCCAAAGAAGCCTATTGAGTTCATCGGAATTGCGTTATCAAAAATCTTTTCACCGCCTGCCATATTAACTCCTGCACAGAAACCCTGCATATAAGCGTTGGGGAGAATTGCGAGAACTCGTTTTTGTCCGAATGAAATATCGTCACCCTCCGTGCAGTCACCTGCGGCATATATATCCTCTATAGATGTTTGCATTCTTTCGTTTACAATTATTCCTCGGTTTGTTTCTCCGCCGATTTCTTTAACAAGGGAAGTATTTGCCCTTACACCTACAGCAAGAACGAGAACATCAAAATTCAAGGTCTTTCCGCTTTGCATTACAGCTGTGTTTTTATCAAAGTTTACGGCTGTATCACCAAGCATAAACTTTATCCCATGACCTTCCAGATGCTTTTGCATAAGAGCGGCACATTCATCGTCCAATATACTTGAAAGAACTCTGTCAGCTAAATCGCATACAGTTATTTCGGATACTCTGCCGTAAAGCCCCTCGGCACATTTTAAGCCTATAAGACCTGCACCGACAATCAATACTTTAGACTCTTTTGCGATTGCATTTTCAAGCGACAGACAATCATCTAAGGTCATAAATGAGAATTTGTTTTGGACAGTTTCCAAACCGTAGAATGGCGGAATAAACGGTGATGAGCCTGATGCAACACAAACCTTGTCATACTCAACCTCTGTATTATCATCCAATAAAACCTTTTTGCATTTGCTGTCAATCTTTACGGCATTCTTACCATAGATGCAAGAACAGTTGTTTGATGAATAGAAATCGTCAGGTCTGTAGTTCATTTTCTCAAGCGTTGTTTTACCTTCAAGATAGTAAGAAATCAAAGGGCGACAGTAAACAGGGTGTTTTTCGCCCGATATAACAGTGATTTTTGTGTCTTTATCAACACTTCTGATACCCTCGATACATCCTGCTGCGGCAACGCCGTTACCGATTACTAAATAATTATTCATTTAATTTCGCCCCTTTCTTCATAAATAAGTGCATTATTGGGGCAGCCTGCTACACAAGCGGGTGTACCACACGAATTTTCCAAGCATAATTCGCATTTTTGTGCTACACCGTTTTCGCTTTGCGATAATGCACCGTACGGACATACCAAAATGCAGGTTAAACAGCCTATGCATTTGTTTTTATCAATCCGTATAACGCCGTCCTGCTTTGATAAAGCCCCCGAAATACAGCTTTTAACGCATAACGGGTCCTCGCAATGTCTGCATGATACCGCATAGGTTATTTGTCCTTTTTCCTCAACATGAATTCTCGGATGAATGGTTTTGCCCTTTAATGCCTTTGCCATATCCGAAAGACCGGAGTTTGCAAAAGCACAGTTATATTCACAGAGATGGCATCCAAGACACCATTTTTCATCAGCATATACAAGTTTCATAGTTTTCACTCTCCTGCGTGCGAAATTCCTAAAATTTCGAGTTCTTTTTCTGTTAGCCCTACGCCTCGTAGCATCAATCTGTTTCCGCGAAGTGCCTCAATGGAGTTAATTCCCATGCCGCCAAGCAGTTCTTTTATTTCATGCTTCCAAGCATTCATAAGATTTATAAGTCGCTGTGTTCCGATGTCGGGATTAAGTCTTTTCACAAGCTCGGGATTTTGCGTTGCAATACCCCAGTTACATTTTCCGCTTTGGCAGGTTCTGCAAAGGTGACAGCCCAATGCCAAAAGTGCGGATGTTGCAACATAGCAGGCGTCAGCACCAAGTGCAATGGCTTTAACAACATCAGATGCACTGCGGATAGAACCGCCTACAACAAGTGATACATTATTTCGTATTCCCTCATCACGAAGTCTTTGGTCAACGGACGCTAAAGCAAGCTCTATTGGAATTCCGACATTATCTCTTATTCGTGTGGGAGCTGCTCCCGTACCGCCTCTAAAACCGTCTATAGCTATAATATCCGCACCGCTTCTTGCGATACCGCTTGCTATTGCGGCAATATTATGAACGGCGGCAACCTTTACAATTACGGGCTTTTTATACTCTGTAGCCTCTTTTAATGAAAATACGAGCTGTCTTAAATCCTCGATAGAATATATATCAT
>JAXJPK010000226.1:0-2281 GCA_036311705.1 Clostridia bacterium | reverse complement strand
CTTAATTCACACGTAGCCTTTTCATCTGCCAATTTGGATAATTTATGTAATAGATTTAATTCCCTTTCAGTCATATACATTCGTGTCATAGAATAATCATCAGTCACATAAACCCCACCACCATATCTACCGCACTGTGTATAGATAGGCTCTGTGACACTAAGCACCTCAATATCTCGCAAAATGGTTCTTGTGGAAACACCGAACTCATCTGCTAAATTTGAAATTGTTTCGTGTCTTCTCCGGCACAGCACACGCATTATTTCCGTCCTTCGTTCGGCAGTTCCCATTCGTACTCCCTCCTTTCTTGAACACAGTTTAAAACTTAACCCTGACAACTACTGTCAGGGTTAAAACAAAAAAATAAAAAATTCCAAATCAATGTGTGTATTACATTGATTTGGAATTTTTCACTGCGACAATAAAGGCCCCATATTGCAAAAAAGGTAAAAACTACAGATTGCAATTCGAAGCAACCAATTTTGAATTACATTTATACAAATGTACTAAAAAAGATATTTATAAAATGACAAATCACTCATTCAATAAGATTAATATATAAACGAATTCTTTGCTTCTCTTGCCATAATTTCAAGTTTTAGTGTGTTTTCATAAAAAGTTGAGATAGTTTCTATAAGTCGCCATAAATACAGTCTCATTTTTAATATTTTTAACAACTATACTATAGCCCATCTGATTTTGATAAGTTTTGCAACAATACCGTCAAAAAATGAAGTGTTATTATAGTGGCTCGATTCGTCTATGTATTATATTTTTAATGAAATTAATAACACTCGGGAACATCAATGGACCTTGTGGCAAGCGGTTCGGAAAATCTGCGTGAAGCAATCAAACTGTTTTGGACATTCCGTATTCCGTGGGGATGGACATATTCGGGAAGTATATTCCCGGATTGGGTGGCACAGTTCAGCTTCGGATTTTACAGCCTGATGCTTACATCGATTCTAATCGGTCTTATTGTTATGATTTTCTTTAAGCCGAGAACGTGGTGCGCTTTCTGCCCGATGGGAACAATGACACAGGCAATCTGCAAATTAAGGAACAGAAAAAGAGGTAAGTGATAACATCACAGAACTCTGATTTCAAATCGGTTAAAATAAAGACACAATAAAACAAAGGAGGACACGAAGATGTCTGTCATTAAAATTAATAAAGAAAATTTTGCAAGCGAAGTTTTGAATTCCAATAAACCTGTACTTCTCGATTTCTATGCCGATTGGTGCGGCCCTTGCCGTATGGTGGGTCCGATCGTATCGGAAATCGCAAATGAGCGAAGCGATGTTAAGGTCGGTAAAATAAATGTGGACGAACAGCCGGAGCTTGCGGCACAGTTTCAGGTAATGAGCATCCCGATGCTTGCTGTGATCAAAAACGGAAAGCTCGAGAATCAGGTCGTGGGCTACAGACCGAAAGAGCAAATTGAAGCAATGCTGTAAGGAGAAAAAAGATGGGACTGTTTAATTTCTTCCGCAACACCGCCGACATCAACACCGGTGTTGCGGAATACGAAACAAACGACGGCGCTGTATTGCTTGATGTTAGGACGGCAGAGGAATACCGTGACGGGCACATTGACGGAAGCGTCAACATACCTCTTGATAGAATTTCTTCCGTTGAGAATACCGTCAAGGACAAAAGCACACCGCTTTATGTGTATTGTTTAAGCGGTGGTAGAAGCGGACAAGCTGTATCCTATTTGAAGCAAATTGGTTACACAAATGCAAAAAATATCGGTGGCATCAGCAGCTACCGTGGAAAGGTGGTAAAATAAATGAAGGTTGTAATTATAGGCGGCGAGAATACGCAGGCTTGACGAACAAGCGGAAATCGTTGTTTTTGAGCGTTCAGGATTTATCTCATACGCTAACTGTGGTCTGCCGTACTACATCGGCGGCACCATTGAAGATGAAAATGATCTAACCTTGCAGACGCCTGAAAGCTTTTGGAGGCGTTTTAGAGTTAAGATGAATGTTCATCATGAAGCTACGGCAATTCATCCTGACAGCAAAACCGTTACTGTAAAAAATCTTGAAAATGGTAAAATCCTTACCGAGAGTTATGACAAGCTCGTGCTCTCACCCGGTGCTAAGCCGATAAAGCCGGGGTTTGACGGTATTGACAGCGATAAGATATTTGCCCTGCGCACTGTTGAGGATACGCTTAGACTCAAGAAATATACGGATGAGCACCATCTGAAATCGGCAGTTGTTGTCGGTGGAGGATTTATCGGAATCGAAGTTGCGGAAAATCTGCGTGAACT
>JAXJPK010000225.1:0-6529 GCA_036311705.1 Clostridia bacterium | reverse complement strand
TTCGGGATAACCCTCATAGCTCTGCTATTCGGCGGTTTTCGTCCGTTCTGCACTATTTTTTTTGCATCCTCTTTTGGGGACTATTCAATTTTTTTACATACCCCTTATTTCGATCCTTACTTTTTCGGCAACGGAAGGGTTACCGTTACATCTGTTCCTTTGTTTAACTCACTTGAAATAAGGATTTTACCATGAAAAACGGATTCAATGGTCTGTTTAGCGATTGCAAGACCAAGTCCCGTTCCGCCCTTATCTCGTGACCGAGCCTTGTCAACTCTGTAGAAACGGTCAAATATATTCGGCAGCTGTTCCTTTGAAATACCGATTCCCGTATCGGAAACCTTAACCAGAATATCACTATAGACGCTGCTTGAAAAAATTTGGATTTTTCCGCCTGTTGGCGTATATTTAAGGGCGTTTGAAATTATATTCGTGAACACTCTTTCAAGTGCGTCCCTGTCACCTTTGATTTTCGGAACATCGTTTATCGGTGTATAGATTAGCTCCTGTTCTTTCTTTTTAGCTGTAAGCGAAAGCCGTTCCACCAATCCCTCAATCATTGTGCGTATATCAATATCCTCGGAGGGACGATTGTAGTTTGCGTTCTCGTCAAGCTGTGACAATGTCAATAAGTCCGAAATAATCTTTGCCATACGGTCGGTTTCGGAGGAAATCGTACCCAAGAACCGCGTCCGAAGCTCGGGCTCGGCATCGGGTGTGTCGGCAAGAATATCTGCATATGACTTAATAACCGTAATCGGAGTACGCAGCTCGTGCGATACATTTGCCACGAAATCACGCCGTGAGCGTTCAAGCTTTTCGTGCTTTGTTATATCGTGGATAATAACGATAACGCCGCCGTCACCGGCGGTTTTTAAGATAGGTGCAAAGCTCAATTGCAGAACATGCTCATTAATGGTAACCTCTCGCTCTGCGGCGTTGCCCTCGTGCATATATTGCAGGCCTTCAATCGTTATATCTGCATTAATTTCTTTAAAGAACTTGTTAAATGTAATGTCATCAACAAATTTTCTGTTTAGCAAATTCTGTGCTTCGGGATTGATATGCGTCAGTTTTCCGTTTGTGTCAAACGCCATTATTCCGTCACGCATATTCTGCAGAATTGTTTCAATTTTCGTCTTTTCCGCCATTGCCTTTTCAGCGTGTTCCCGTTTTGAATCGGAAAGATAGATGAGTGCGTTTGTCAGCTCGCTTATCTCATCGTTGCCGTCAGAATGTGAAAGTGCCGAAGTATCACCGTCAGCAAGCTTCTTTGCCTGCTGTGCAAGTGATTTTAATGGTGCTGTTACCGATTTTGCAAAAATCATTGCCAATATGTATGAAACAATCGCCGATAGCGGCAAAAGACAGATAAATGCAAATATAATCTGCCGCACAGCGTTCCTGCCCGAGCTTAACGGGTCCGATATATATATTATGTATTTAATATCTTCGCCGCTTTTTATGGGAAGCGTGTATTCTGCTTTTTTTCCTGTCAGCTTGTTATTAACAGCCTCGTTACCGTTAAGCGCCTCTTTAAAGACACGAGAATCAGCAAAATCTGATTTTTCAACAGATGAATAAAGCGGGTTTGCGTCCCCATCTGTTATAATAAGCTCACGCCCTGCCCCGTCCTTAAACAGGGGAGAGCCGAGAATAATATTTTTCACATTTTCAATATTTTCCGGACCCGATTCACTTAATACAACCTCGTCCGTTTCGGGAACTGTTTCATCAACCGTTACGGCATTTGCCGCTTGTTCAAGACTTTGCCGCATATCCTCCGAAAAAGCCGTTTCAATGGCTTTGTCGAAAGCGTTGTGGAAATTAGCGGCTGATTTAATTGTAACAAATATCCCTGCAAGGACCTCCGATAAAAGAACAAGCAGGACAAATATTACGGTTATTCGTAATCTTATGCTTTTAAACATTATTAATTCCTTATCAAAGCTTGTTAAAATAGTAGCCTATAGAGCGTTTAGTCATAATATATCGAGGCAGGCTCGGGTCGTCCTCTATCTTTTCTCTCAATCGGCGGATTGTGACATCAACCGTACGCACATCACCGAGATATTCATAGCCCCATACATTTTCAAGAAGCACCTCACGAGAGAAAATCTGGTCAGGCTCAAGGGCAAGGAATTTCAAAAGCTCAAACTCTCTTAGGGTAATATCTACAACCTTGCCGTTTTTCTTGACCTCGTATTTGTCTATATTAATCGTCACATCACCCGAAACAATGATGTTTGAATGTTCCTTGTCAGAAGTCTTTTCGGTGTTCATAGTTGAACGACGCAGGAGTGCCTTAACTCTTGCGGCAAGCTCTCTTGCCGAATACGGCTTTGTTATATAGTCATCAGCACCGAATTCAAGACCGAGAACCTTGTCCACCTCATCCTCACGGGCAGTGAGCATAATAATCGGTACATTTGATGTTTTTCTTATCTCCTTGCATACATCCATTCCGTCCATTCCGGGCAAATTCACATCAAGCAAAACAAGGCTTGGTTTTTGCTCAAGGCACATTGAAAGACCTGTTATTCCGTCATATGCCGAGAGAGTTTTATAGCCCGATTGAGTGAATGTGTATGAAAGAATATCGTTAATATTTTGTTCGTCCTCTATGATTAAAATGGTAGTTT
Organism: Clostridia bacterium; assembly: GCA_036311705.1. Taxonomy (GTDB): domain Bacteria; phylum Bacillota; class Clostridia; order UBA1381; family UBA1381; genus Ornithomonoglobus. The sequence continues at coordinate 3,887 of JAXJPK010000225.1, read as the reverse complement.
CCATAAAAATAATTCCTTTCGTTTCAGTACAATAACGATAATATTACACTTTAGTTACACCTATTTTATCAAAAATGAACAAATATATCAAGTCTATTTTCAAAAAAAGTTAAAAAATTTTAATAAAAATAAAAATAAAGCCCGAAACTGATAAAATTATATAGACATTTACGACATTTTGGAGTATAATTATAGATAGTAGATTTTTTACCTAAATTTCCAATGAGGGGGAAAACTAATGAAACAAGATTTACTTGGACTTAAGGAGTTAAACGCAGCCCAGATTACCAACATTCTTAACAAAGCTGCTGAAATGAAAAAGGTTGTTTTGAGCGACAATAAAAAGATACCGAATTTACAAGGTAAAACGGTTGTAAATTTGTTCTATGAAAACAGCACAAGAACAAGAATGTCATTTGAACTTGCGGCAAAATATATGAGTGCTAATGCGGCAAACATAACATCGAACGGCTCGTCTGTTTCCAAAGGTGAAACGCTTATTGACACAGCACAGACGCTTAACGCTATGAATACCGATATTCTCGTTATGCGTCACAATATGAGCGGTGCACCGAATGTTATAGCACCGTTGATAAATGCGTCAGTCATAAATGCGGGTGACGGAATGAACGAGCATCCGACACAGGCACTTTTGGATATGCTTACGATGCTTGAGCATAAGGGACATATCGACGGACTAAAGGTTGCCATAATCGGCGATGTATATCATTCGCGAGTTGTCCGCTCAAACATACACGGACTGACAAAAATGGGTGCAGAGGTAACTCTGGGTGGACCTAAAACGCTTATGCCTAAGGACATAGATAAAATGGGAGTCAAGGTATTTGACAATGTACATGAAGCGATAATAGATGCGGATGTAATAATGGGACTTCGTATCCAGCTTGAAAGACAGAAAAAAGGTTTATTCCCGAGCATAAGGGAATATTTCCGATTCTTTGGAGTTGATGAATCGAGAATGAAGCTTGCAAAGCCCGATGCTATTATAATGCATCCGGGCCCGGTAAACCGAGGCGTAGAGCTTTCAACTGCTGTAATTGACGGTGACAGAAGCGTTATAACCGACCAGGTTACAAGCGGTGTTGCGGTCAGAATGGCGGTAATGGACACGCTTATTAACCGTGAGCTTTAATAATTCGAGGGATAGGAGGTATTTTGATGAAAATTCTAATAAAGAACGGTCATGTCATCGACCCTGCAAACGGCGTCGATGAGGTTATGGATATATTTGTGCAGGACGGCGTTATCTCCGATATAGGTGAATGTACAGACCTTGCAGGACTTGAAATGGAGGTTATAGACGCATCGGGTATGGTGGTTGCACCGGGTTTAGTCGATATGCATGTCCACCTCCGTGAGCCCGGACAGGAGTATAAAGAGGATATTGAAACGGGTACTCGTGCGGCGGTGTGCGGCGGCGTTACATCAGTTGCGTGTATGCCCAATACAGAGCCTGTCTGCGATAACGAAACGGTTGTAAGATATATAAAAGAGCGAGCAAAAGAAGTAGGATATGCAAATGTATTCCCCGTTGGTGCAATTTCAAAGGGGCTTGAGGGCAAGTATCTTGCAGAAATAGGCGAAATGGCATTTGCTGGAGCGGTTGCCGTAACGGACGACGGTCACCCCGTTGAAAATTCGGGGCTTATGCGTAGAGCCATCGAGTATTCGGGAATGTTTGATGTACCTGTTATATCGCATTGTGAGGATATGGCACTCGGCGAGGGCGATATGAACGAGGGTGCGGTGGCAAGCGAAATGGGCTTGAGAGGAATATCACCTGCGGCAGAAGAAGTTATGGCGGCAAGAGATATTCTTGTAGCAGAAGCGGTTGACGGCAGAGTGCATATAGCCCATATATCCACAAAAGGAACGGTTGAGCTTGTGCGTAATGCAAAAAAAAGAGGCGTAAAGGTGACCTGCGAAACTTGCCCGCATTATTTCTCGTTGACGGACGAGGCATGCAGAGGATATAACACAAACGCAAAGATGAATCCGCCCTTAAGAAGTGCGGAGGATGTTGAGGCGATAAAAGAGGGACTTCGTGACGGTACAATCGACTGTATCGTAACTGACCACGCACCGCATCACAGTGATGAAAAGAGATGTGAATTTGGGTATGCAAAGAACGGAATAATCGGTCTTGAAACATCACTTGGTCTCGGAATTAAAAACCTCGTAAAGACGGGCGTACTTTCGATGAGTGAGCTTATCGAGAAAATGTCAAAAAATCCGTCAGAGATACTGGGCATATCAAAGGGGTCTTTGGGCGTTGGCAGAAGTGCCGATATAGTTATATTTGACCCTGATAAATCGTGGACTGTTGATGTTGAAAAGCTCCACTCAAAGAGTAAGAACACGCCGTTTGGCGGATTTGAGCTGTACGGTAAGCCCGAATATGTTCTGGTAGGCGGAGATATTGTAATAAACAGCGGCGAATTAATGAAATAACTGAAAGGATAGAAAAATGTCAATAGATTTACTTGTAGAAAAGATAAAAGAAAAGAATAACCCGTCAGTTGCAGGGCTTGACCCCGTACTTTCGTATGTGCCTGAATTTTTGCGGGAAAAGGCATATAAGGAATACGGTAAAAATCTTAAAGGTGCTTGCGAGGCCATCTGGGAGTTCAACAAAGGCCTTATAGACGCATTTTCCGATATTGTTCCTGCGGTTAAGCCGCAGAGTGCATTCTATGAAATGTACGGCTTGCACGGCGAGGAGGTTTTGCATAGGACTATTAAGTATGCAAAGGAAAAAGGTCTTTATGTAATTCTTGATGTAAAGAGAAATGACATCGGCTCAACCGCCGAAGCATATTCAAAGGCATATTTGGGCAAGGTCGATATAGACGGTATCGAGGCGGAGCCGTGTGCGGTTGACTGCGTAACAGTCAATCCGTATCTTGGAACAGACGGAATAAAGCCGTTTATTGAGGATTGTAAGGCATACGATAAAGCGATTTTTGCACTTGTTAAAACATCAAACCCGTCATCGGGCGAGCTGCAGGATTTAACGGCAGAGGGCAAAAAGATATATGAGCAGGTTGCAGAGCTTGTAAATGTATGGAATGAGGGAACAATAGGCAAAAGCGGATACGGTGCTGTCGGTGCGGTTGTCGGTGCGACATATCCCGAGCAGGCAAAGGTACTTCGTTCAATAATGAAGCAGTCGTACTTCCTCGTCCCGGGTTACGGTGCACAGGGCGGCGGTGCAGAGGGCGTTAAGCCGTGCTTTAATGACGATGGACTTGGTGCGATTGTCAATTCATCAAGAGGTATTATGTGTGCATATAAAAAGGGCGACTGGAAGCCCGAGGAATTCGCCGAGGCTACCCGTGCCGAAGCATTGAGAATGAAAGACGATATAACAAGCGTTTTATAATCGGAAAGGACCATAAAACAAGTATGAAAAAGACATATAAGTGCGAATTAATATCAAAAACCGAGCTTTGCCCGGGGATATTTGATTTCACCGTGAAAGCTCCCGAAATGGCAGAGGCTGCACAGATAGGTCAGTTCTTGCATATCGACTGCGGCGGCAAGACTTTGTTAAGACGCCCCATAAGCATTTGCGATATCGGCGAGGATACAATCCGTTTTGCGTTTCAGGTAAAGGGCGAGGGAACGGACGAGCTTAAAAATCGTGAGGTCGGCGATATGATTGATATTTTGGGACCTCTCGGGCACGGTTTTACAACAACCGAGGGTGAAAAGTCGGTTGTTATCGGCGGCGGAATAGGCGTGTTCCCGTTGCTCGGTCTTGCAAAAAGGGCAGACAGTGCTGTATTTTTGGGATTTCGTAACAAGGACTTGGTTGTTATGGAGGAGGATTTTTGCAAGGTAAATAACAATGTAACAATCTGTAC
>JAXJPK010000224.1:0-4719 GCA_036311705.1 Clostridia bacterium | reverse complement strand
TTACGGTGATGCACGAGTTGGCGTGGCGGTAACAGACCCGTTGGGCTTTACTGCTCAAGGCGTAAGGACCGTTAAGAACACAGGCGGAAAAAAGCTTATATCGTCACTGCTTGAAATAATAGACGAATACAAGCCTGAAGTTATCGTTATAGGGATGCCGAAAAATATGGACGGAACGGAGGGCTTCAGAGCCGAGGCAACATATGAATTTGCAGATAAACTAAGGAAAGTATATGACGGAAAAATCGAATTTGTGGATGAAAGACTCACAACAATGGGTGCTGCACAGTTTTTAAACGCAACAAATACACGAGGTCAAAAGAGAAAGGATGTTATCGACACCGTATCGGCGTGCTTGATTCTGGAGAACTATATGCGTCGCAAAAATAATGGTTGACATTTTATATTAAATATATTAAAATGATATTGCAGATATATAAATTTTTCTAAAAAGGAAAGGTAAGTATTATGGAGAACAATATTATTATTTTAGAAGATGAAAATGGCGTGGAAATCGAGTTTGAAACACTTGATGTATATGAGCTTGAGGGAAAAACTTTCTTTGCTTTGGCAGAGTGCCTGCCCGAGGAAGAAGAACAGGATGAAGTGCTTATTATGATGGTTGAGGGCGATATCGAGAGCGAGGAAGCGGAGCTTGTTATGGTTGAGGACGAGGACTTGCTAAAGAGAGCTTTCGACGAATTTGTTAAGAGAGACGAGGAGTTTGCAAAAGGCGAATGATTGTAACACAACTGTAAATAAATAACAGTTGTATTTTAACACAAATTGTGCTATACTGTAAACATAAAGAATTCCCCTGAGATTTCTCGTGGAAGAACCGTTTTTTTTACCAACACATTTATAAAGGGATGCTTACTCCGATAGGCGGCGCACATGCCTCCTTTCACGAAAGTGACTGCCAGTGGACTTGTAAAGCCTTTGGGAAGCGACCCACCTGGGTAACCAGGTAGAAATTCCGGTTCGAGTCACGGTTATTTCGGGGCTTTTTTTATGCGAAAATTTTTTTCTTGTTTTTACTTTACAAAACGGGTGAAAAAGGTTATAATAGAATGTAGATAGTTATAAAAAGGAGAATTTTTGTCAGATGAGCTATTTAATGGACAAGCTTATTACAATACCTATGGTGCTTATTGCTCTTATGTTTCATGAGCTTGCTCATGGTTGGGTATCGGGAAAGCTGGGCGACCCTACGCCAAAGATGACGGGCAGAATGACATTAAACCCGTTGGAGCATCTTGACCCTATAGGAACATTACTTATGATTTTGACGGGCTTTGGTTGGGCAAAACCCGTACAAATAAATCCAAGGTATTATAAAGACCCTAAAAAGGGTATGGCTTTGACGGCTCTTGCGGGACCTGTTGCAAATCTGCTTTTGTCAATTTTATCATTTGTTATATACGGCATAATCTATATCATATATGCAAAAACAGGCATTTTTGCAAACTCAATGCAGAGCTTTTCATATTTGCTTGTTCGATTTGTGACATTGAACTTGTGTTTTATGGTGTTTAACTTTATACCCATTCCACCGTTGGACGGCTCAAGAATTTTAGGGCTATTCTTGAGTAACAGTGCGTATTTCAAAATCCAGCAGTATGAAAGATACAGCTTTATTCTTATCATTCTGCTTTCTGTTGTAGGAGCGTTTGATGTTATCATAGGAACGGGCGTGAATTTCGTATTCAATAATCTGCTTGTATTCTTTAACAAGATTATAATGATGGTGATATAATGGAAGGTGTAAGTTATAAGCTTGAATCCTTTGAAGGACCTCTTGATTTGCTGTTGACGCTTATTAAAAAAAATAAAGTCAGTATATGGGATATACCGATTGTGGAGATAACAGACCAGTATCTTGAGGCTATTTCGGGCATAGAAAAATCAAAGCTTGATGACACGGGCGAATTTATTATATTGGCGTCACAGCTCTTGTACATAAAGTCAAAAATGCTTCTCCCAAAAGATGAGGAGGAGGACGAGGAGGACCCAAGAGAGGAACTTGCTCAAAGACTGTATGAATATAAAAAATTCAAGGAAGCATCACAAGAGATGCGAAAAAGTGAATTTTCGTCAAAGGATATGGTTTTCAGAGCTGAGGAAAACATAAAATTTCCCGTGCCGGAATATGACAGGACACATTGCATAACCGAGCTTATAGACGCTTTTGAGAACATATTCCAGCGTCAGATACGGTTAAAGAAACCCGAAAAACGAGCTTTTTACGGCATTGTCGGCAGAGAAAAGGTATCGGTTGAGGATATGGTTATAAAGATAGAAAATGTTTTGTGTAATCACAAAAGAGTTGAATTTTCGAGCTTTTTCAGGCAAGGCGATTCAAGACCTGAAATGATAGCCACATTTATGGCGATGCTTGAATTGATAAAGCTGAATAAAATCCGTGCTGATTATGATGAGGATAAAAAAGAGATAATAATAAGCGAGGAAAGCCCGAAACAGACGGACTGAAAGGATAGGATTTAATGGAGAACTTAAAATATGCCATAGAGGGTATATTGTTCGCAGCAGGCGAGGCTGTTAAAACGGCAAAGCTTGCGGTTGTGCTTGATAAAACAATTGCGGAAATTGATGAAGCAGCAAAAGAGCTTAAAGACGAGTATGACAAAGAAAAAAGAGGTTTTGCAATAATTGAAATATCCGATGGATACCAGATATGTTCAAGACCCGATTACTATACATATATTCGTGAAATACTCGGCGAACAGAGGAATCAGCCATTGTCAAACGCAGCAATGGAGGCGTTGGCAATTATTGCGTATAAACAGCCCGTAACCAGGGGAATGATAGAGAAGGTAAGAGGAGTAAACTCTGACGGATGCGTGAGCAGGCTCTATGAGCGTGGACTAATCGAGGAGGCGGGTCGGCTTGATGCTCCGGGAAGACCGGTATTATATAAGACAACTGATACATTTTTGCGATGTTTTGGTTTGCGTACCCCCAGAGATTTACCGCCGATTAACTTTAAAAATGTGATGCCTGAACTAACGGATACGGGCGAGCAGATTTCCATTGAGGAAACGGAGGAATAACAGTTATGAGTGCATTAATTGTGATACTTGTTATAATTGCATTTATTGCACTTTTGGCGTTTATCCCGATTCGTTTTAATGTATGTGTATTGTACAGTCACAAAAAATTCGACTGCACATACAGAATAAAATACGGGTTCATAACTATTAAGAACTCCAATAAACAAAAGAAGCCGAAAGAAAGAAAAGAAAACGGAACAGAACAAAAAGATAAAATAAAGTCAAAAGATAAGATTAGCGTAAAGGATACAATTCGTTTTTGCAAAGATAATTCTCAAAAAATTAAAAAGCTGATTTCGTCAGTTGTTTCGTATTTAACGAGACACTGTATTAAGATAGAAAAATTCGGTTTTAAGGGTGAAATCGGCATTGATGATGCAATGCACACAGCTTTGATTTTCGGAAGTGCATCAGCGGTTTTATACAATTCATTGGGATTATTGGATAAGTCAATAACCGTAAAAAATATAAAGGTTGATTTTAAACCTGATTTTAACGATACAAAAATATTTATCGAATTAGAGAGCATAATAAAGACAAGAATATACAATATTGCGGCTTTGGGCGTAATTGCATTAGTGCGTGCTTTGCCGCTTATAAGAAAGAGAGGAGATTTCTATAATGGCAAATCCGATTAAGGACCTCATCGAGAGTACAATTAATTCACTTGACGGTATGTTTACATCAGACAGCATACTCGGCGAAACCGTAACAGCCCCTGACGGAACTATGATAATACCTATGGCGAAAGTATCTTTTGGCGTTGGCGGCGGCGGTTGTGAGTTTAAGGAAACAAATACTGTAGGAAACAACCTGTTCGGCGGCGGTGTCGGTGCAGGAGCGTCAGTTAAGCCCGAGGGATTTCTCGTTATAACAAAAAACGGCAGTGTTCGTTTTGTTGCAGTGAACGAGGGTTCAAATGTCGCCGAAAAGCTTGTTGATTATGCACCCGAGCTGATAGAGAGAATTACGGAGCTATTTAAGAAAGATAAGGATAAAGCTGAATAATATGATTACACTGAAAGATAAAATTTTATCAAGAGTTACAAAGCCTACAAGATATACGGGCGGAGAGCTTAACGCTGTGATAAAAGATGCCGAAAGCGTGGATATTCGTTTTGGCTTTTGTTTCCCTGATGTGTATGAAATTGCAATGTCGCATTTGGGATTGAAAATCATTTATCACACTCTAAACAATCGCCCTGACACATATTGTGAGCGAGTGTTTGCCCCCTGGGACGATATGGAAAAAGAGATGCGTGAGCATAAAATGAAGCTTTTCGCACTTGAAAGCGGTGACGAGGTTACAAATTTTGATATTTTAGGCTTTACACTGCAGTATGAATTATCGTATTCAAACATTGTTAATATGCTAAACCTTGCCGAAATTCCGATTTTGGCATCGGAAAGAAATGAGGAGCATCCGTTAATATACGGCGGCGGCCCTTGTGCATATAATGCAGAACCGATTGCGGATATATTTGATTTCTTTATGCTCGGTGAGGGCGAAGAGCAAGTTCACGAAACAATAGATGTAATAAAGGCTTGGAAAAAAGAGGGCAAGAAAAGCAAGCAAGAGCTTTTGGAACGGCTTGCAAAGATAGATGGTATATATATACCGTCCTTTTATGATGTCAGCTATAATGAT
>JAXJPK010000223.1:0-10362 GCA_036311705.1 Clostridia bacterium | reverse complement strand
GCATTATCCCATTTTTGCGTTAAATTGAATGTGGGGTGAGTATTTGAATTTGTGCTTTCAAGCTCGCTTATGCGATTTACAACGCTTGTTTTCTCGGATTTGAGTTTTACCGCACGATTATTCAGAATTTCAACCATCTGTGGATTAAATCCTGGTTGCATCAGGGCATCTGCTAATTTAATCTCATCAAGCTCAATAGACTTGAGAGTATTTTTTAATTTGTTAATTTCGGGGTTGGGGTGGTAGTCTTGATTGATTTTGATTGATTTTAATTGTTTTAGTTTATCGGCAATCTCATAATACACAGCATTTTCAAGACTTTGTGCGTAAATTGTAGCATCAATGCCGTCACAGTCTTTATAATGCGATTTACCGATACAATTAAAATACACCCGTACATTATTTTTGGTTACATTACCCTTAGTGGTGGTCATAACTCTGCCGCATTTTCCGCATTTTATTTTCCCGCCCAACCATGAGGCTTTGTTTGATACGGAATTTCGGATTTGCTTGTTTTTCTCAAGTTTTTTGCGGCATTTTAGCCATATATCCGAGTCAATAATGCCGTTATGAGGCATAATAACGACTTTAATATCCGATAAATCGGTACTGGTTGGTTCGTGCTTTGTTTTCCCGTAGAGCTGTATGCCGTGTATGCCGTCAAAGCTTTCGGGCGGGCTTATAATCTGTGCATCCAGTGACTGGAAGTATTCGTAAATGCTGTTGTCGGCTTTTACATAGATTGGATTTTTTATTATGCTTGAAAGCTTTGCGGTTGTCCAGCCACAGCCTGAATAGGGTGTGATTTTTTTATCGATTAATGATTTCAATACTTTGCCTAATGTTGCATTGGGAGCAGAGTATAGCTCGTATATATATTGGATTTGCTCGATTTCCTCGGAAATGGGGGATAGCTTTTTTGTTTTGACATTGTTTATATATATCGGTGAAAGCTCAAACCCGTACGGTTTTCTGCCGCCCATATAAAATCCCAATTCACTTCTATGCTGATATGCCTGCGTTATACGCTCTATGGTGCTTTGCCGTTCAAACTCGGCAAATATCATTAGTATTTTGACAATCATTTCGCCGTATGGGCTTGAGGTATCGAACGATTCGCGGGAGCTTATAAATTTAACATTATGTCTTTTTAATGTGTTAAGAATATCTACAAAATCAGACAGACTTCGGCTGATACGGTCGAGTCTGTAAACTATTATCTTATTAATCGTTCCCATTTCAACTTGTTTCATCATATCTTGAAAGCCTTTCCGTTCGATATTGCTTCCCGAAAAACCATTATCTACAAATGTTACTATTGTTTCGGCGGTTTCGTCAGGTTTAAGCATTGCTTTGCAGTATTCAAGCTGTGTATCGCATGAAATGCTGTTCTCTCGTTCTATTGATTTGCGTGCATAAAGAGCTATTGCCGTGATTTGTCACCCCTTTTTAGATTATGCGAATTGCAAGTAAATACAGAATAAATTTCGGTTAAAAATTTGCGTTTTTCCTCCTCTGAAGTCGTGGCTGTTATGTGCGTTATTTTGTGGGTATTATTTTTTAAATCTGTATAGTTGTTCATAGCTTTATCACTCCTCTTACACTATTTTATATCCTTAATACTTGTACATATAACAACGAGATTTGAGCGTTTGTGTAATGTGTACATATAGAGGAGCATATTTTTATACAAATGACCGAAAATGGCGTTTGGTGACTGAAAATGACTGAAAAGTATTGACAAATGGTAGTTTAAATGATAATATAATACCAGAACAAGTCAAAAACAGCCAAATTCATTCAAACGGGAGGGACAAAATGTTATCAGAAGAAAGGCACTCAATTATACTTGAAATTGTCAACAGCCGAGGAAGTGTTAAGCTTAATGAATTGTGCTCGGAGCTTGATACATCTGAATCGACAATCAGAAGGGACTTGAATGCTTTGTCCGAGCGTGGATTGCTAACAAAGGTTCACGGTGGAGCTATTGCGAATAATGACAGTTTTTTCAACTTTGAGAACGATGTGGAGAAAAAATCTATTCTATGCGTTGAAGAAAAAAATGCGATTGCAAGATATGCCGCTTCTTTGGTAGAGGATGGAGATTTCGTGTTTTTTGATGCGGGAACTACTACGGAAAAAATGATTAGTCATTTCACTAAAAAAAATGTTACATTCGTCACAAACGGCTTTGTGAATGCAAAAAAGCTTGCACAGCTCGGATTTAAGGTATTGGTCCCGGGCGGAGAAATAAAGTTCTCAACGGAAGCGATTGTAGGTGCGGAATGTGTGTTGTCGCTCCAGCAATATAATTTTAACAAGTGTTTTGTCGGGGCAAACGGTATTTCGAGGTCGGGAGGATTATCCACGCCCGATAAAAATGAAGCTATCGTAAAGAGTACAGCAATTAAAAACAGTAAAGAGGTATATATTCTTGCAGACCATTCAAAGTTTGGCAGAATAGCGGGGGCAAAGTTCGCATCCCTCGACTGTGGAGAGATAATTACCGACAAATTGGTTGATAAAAAGTATTTGTCGGTAGCAAATATAAAGGAGGTGCTATAATTGATTTACACGGTTACCTTTAATCCTGCAATTGATTATGTGGTTCATACTGATGAGTTGCAGATAGGATGCGTCAATAGGTCGCAATCGGAGGAAGTGTATTTCGGAGGTAAGGGAATCAATGTTTCAATGGTTTTGAGTGAGCTTGGGATAAAATCAAAGGCTTTGGGTTTTGTTGCCGGTTTCACAGGAAAGGCTATTGAACGAGGCGTACAAGAGAAAGGAGTGGAAACAGATTTTGTTCATCTTTCCGAGGGCTTTTCAAGAATTAATGTAAAGATTAAGTCAGATAAAGAAACTGAGCTTAACGGACAAGGCCCTAAAATCAATGATGAGGCAATAGAGTTGCTTTATGAGAAATTAGATGAGCTTAAAGATGGGGATACAATAGTGCTTGCAGGAAGTATCCCGAACACTTTGCCGTCAGACATTTATGAAAAAATTCTTGTTCGGCTTTCCAACAAAAAAATAAAAGCGGTTGTAGACGCAACAAAAGAACTGCTGCTAAATGTTCTAAAGTACAAACCATTCCTCATTAAACCGAATAATTTCGAGCTTGGAGAAATGTTTGGCGTTGAATTGAAAACGAAATATGAGGTTATTGAGTATGCAAAGAAACTAAAGTATATGGGTGCTGTAAATGTGCTTATATCTATGGCAGGTGACGGTGCTGTGCTTGTTGATGAGTTTGGAAATGTCCATACAGTAAAAGCGTGCGAAGGCACTGTAAAGAACTCTGTCGGTGCAGGCGATTCTATGGTCGCCGGATTTATTGCAGGGTCGGAAACGGGAGATTATGAATACGCACTAAAGCTCGGCACAGCCGCAGGCGGTGCAACTGCGTTTTCAGACGGTCTTGCAGAAAAAGAAGAGATACATAAACTGCTAAAGCAGATGTAATATTAAAAGAATGGAGGTTAACAACTATACGTATTACAGATTTATTGAATGTGGAGAGCATTAAGCTTAATGCTTCACCAAAAACCAAGCAGGAGGCAATTGAAGAGCTTATCGACTTGCAGGTTAAGGGCGGAAAGATTGCCGACAGAGAAGCCTATAAGGAGGGTATTCTTGCACGAGAGGCGATGAGCACAACAGCAGTGGGAGAGGGTATTGCAATTCCTCATGCAAAGAGCGATGCTGTTAAGGCACCGTCTTTGGCAGCGATGACAGTACCGAACGGCGTTGATTATGAGGCTATGGATGATGAGCCGTCAAACCTGTTGTTTATGATTGCCGCACCTAATGGCGGAGATGTTCATCTTGAAGTGCTTTCAAGGTTGATGACAATGCTTATGGATGAGGATTTCAAAAACAAGCTGCTTTCAGCAAAGGATAAGAATGAATTTCTGAAAATAATTGATGATACGGAAACAGAAAAATATCCCGATGAACCGAAGGCAGTTGCTGAAAATGACGGACGAATCCGAGTTCTTGCTGTTACGGCTTGCCCAACAGGAATTGCACATACATATATGGCAGCTGAGGCACTTGAGAACGCAGGCAAAAAGCTTGGAATAACTGTTAAAGCTGAAACAAATGGCTCAGGCGGAGCAAAGAATGTTTTGACAAAAGAGGAAATAGAGGCTTGTGACGGAATTATTATTGCGGCTGATAAGACAGTTGATATGGCAAGATTTGACGGAAAGAAGGTCATTCGCACAAAGGTTTCCGACGGTATAAAAATTCCGAAGGAGTTGATAGAAAGAATAGTGTCGGGCGATGCACCCGTTTATCACCATACAGGTGCAAAGGCGGCAGATGAATCAACAGACGGCGAAAGCTTCGGCAGAAAGCTATATAAGCACTTGATGAACGGCGTATCAAATATGCTCCCGTTCACAGTTGCAGGCGGTATATTTATCGCACTTGCGTTCTTGATAGATACGATTGCAGGTGCTCCGCAGGATTCAAGCTTTGGTACTTATACTGCATTGGCAGCGTTCTTTAAGAATATCGGCGGCTACGCATTCAGCTTTATGATTCCCGTCCTTGCAGGATATATCGGTAAATCAATCGCAGACAGACCGGGATTTTTGGTAGGCTTGGTTGGCGGTTTTCTGGCAACAACAGGCTCAACCTTTGCAAACATTGCAGGTGAGGTTCCGTCAGGCTTCTTGGGTGCACTTCTTGCAGGCTTTGCAGGCGGTTACATAATGCTTGGCATTGAAAAGCTTTGCGACCATATGCCTAAATCACTAAACGGCATAAAGCCTGTATTGATTTATCCGCTTGCCGGACTTGGAATGATTGCAGTTTTGATGTGTGCTGTAAACCCGTTCATGGGAATGATAAACACAGGCGTATCAAACTTCTTGAACAATATGGGTAATACAAGTAAGATAGTTCTTGGCTGCATACTCGGCGGTATGATGTCGATTGATATGGGTGGTCCGTTCAACAAGGCGGCATATGTTTTCGGTACGGCAGCTATTGCATCAAGCGGTTATGATATAATGGCGGCAGTTATGATTGGCGGTATGGTTCCCCCGATTGCTATTGCACTTTCAACAACCTTCTTTAAGAACAGATGGACAGAGGAAGAGAGAAAGAATGGTGTTGTTAACTATATTATGGGATTAAGCTTTATAACAGAGGGTGCAATTCCTTATGCAGCATCTGACCCGATTAGAGTTATCCCGTCATGTATTGTAGGTGCTGCAACTGCAGGTGGATTGTCAATGGCATTCAACTGTACACTTATGGCTCCTCACGGCGGTATATTCGTATTCGCAGTGGTTGGAAACTGGCCTATGTATGTATTGTCACTTGCAATAGGCTCAATTGTTGGTATGCTTATGCTAACGCTGCTAAAGAAAAAACGCACAGACGCATAAGGGAATAGGAAAGACATCATATATAGTTAAAAGGAGAAATAATTATGGTAACCAAAAAGGTAACAGTAGTAAACGAGCAGGGAATTCATATGCGTCCTGCAGGTATGATTGCAAAGGTTGTAAAGGAACATCCCGAATGTGAAGTAGCCTTGGTTGTAAATGGTAAGGAAGTAAAGGCAAAGGCTCCCATGCAGATTATGGCTGCATGTATGAAACAGGGCTGTGAGGCTGAAGTTGTTTGCAACGGTGCAGATGAGCAGGCGGTTCTTGATGAAATAGTTGCGTTGTTCGAAAGTGGATTTGGTGAATAATATCTAAAAAAGTGCAGGATGCTGATATTTCCGCATCCTGCAACAGATTTACAAAGGAAGGTTGCAATGAAAACTTTTTGTTACAGAATAAAAGATGAATCGGGTATCCATGCAAGACCTGCCGGAATGATTGTCAGACTTGCTGAAAAATTTGAAAGTAATACAAAAATTGAAAAAGACGGAGTGAGTGTTGACTTAAAAAAGCTCCTTTCGGTTATGCAGTTGGGTGTTCTATGCAATGAAACCGTAAAAATAACGATTGAAGGCACTGACGAAGAAGACGCATTTAGGAATATAAAAAGCTTTTTTGAAGAAAACTTATAATAGGGTTGTTTTTCGGGAGTGAATTTAGTTTTGCTGTCGAAAGAAAGGAGATACACAATGAACATATGGCACGATATTGATGCTGACAGAATTTATCCAACAGAGTTTATAGCTGTCGTTGAAATCTCTAAAGGAAGCAATATGAAGTATGAGCTTGACAAGAAAACGGGTATGCTTTCGCTTGACAGAGTATTGTTTACAGCAACATACTATCCTATGAATTATGGTTTCATCCCACGAACATATGGCAATGATAACGACCCTCTTGATGTATTAATTTTATGTTCGGCACCTATCCAGCCAATGACTATCGTAAGGTGTTATCCTATCGGTGTTATGTCAATGGAGGACGGCGGTATGGGTGATGAGAAAATCATTGCTATCCCGTACAGTGACCCGACTTATATGCACTATACAAATGTCAACGAGCTGCCGGAGCATATCTTTAATGAGCTAAAGCATTTCTTTTCAGTGTATAAACAGCTTGAGGGGAAATCAACAGAGGTTAAGGATATAGGCGGTCCGACAGAGGCTATAAGTATCATAGAGGAAGCAATCGAAAACTATAATCGTAAATTTGGCGTGAAGTAAATCACACAGGGAGATGAGAATATGACAGTGTTTAAAGGAAAAGGTGTTTACGGTGCTATCGCATCGGGCAGAATTTCTGTTTTTAAGAAACAGAAATTAACAATAAAGCGTGTCCATTGTGAGGATTCAGCAAACGAAAGGGCTCGGGTTGAAGCATCAAAGGCGGAGACATTAGAGCAACTGCAGTCCATTTACGAGAAAGCACTTAAAGAGGTCGGCGAAACGAATGCACAGATTTTTGAAATTCATATGATGATGCTTGAGGATGATGATTATAACGAAAGCATCATAAACATAATTGAAACACAAAAAGTAAATGCAGAATATGCCGTAGCGGTGACGGCTGATAATTTTGCGGAGATGTTTTCCTCAATGGAGGATGCATATATGCAGGCAAGAGCCGCTGATGTTCGGGATATTTCCGATAGGATAATTGCAAATCTAATCGGTGCCGCATCAGACGGAGTAGAATTGTATGACAATATGATTGTTTGTGCAGATGACCTCGCACCGAGCGAAACAGTATCTTTGGATAAAGATAAAGTTGTTGCATTTGTAACGGCTCATGGCTCATCAAACTCGCATACGGCAATCCTTGCAAGAAATATGAATATTCCTGCCGTTATAGGCGTTGGTGATGAATTTATTGCACAAATCAATGATGGGGACGAAGCCTTTGTTGATGGATTTACAGGTGAAATATTCGTAAATCCCGATGATGAAACGAGAGAAAAGCTGGTTTTGAAGCAGCAATCCGAGGAGGAAAAGAAACGGCTTTTACAGGAGCTTAAGGGTAAGGAGAATATAACCGAGGACGGCAAAAAGATTAATATTTTTGCGAATATCGGCAGTGTTGATAATATCGGAGCTGTCCTGCTTAATGATGCAGGTGGCATAGGCTTATTCCGAAGCGAGTTTCTGTATTTAGAAAACAGCGATTATCCTACCGAGGAACAGCAGTTTTTAGCATATAAAAGAGCACTTGAAAGTATGGCGGGTAAAAAGGTAATAATAAGAACACTCGACATAGGTGCGGATAAGCAGGTTGATTATTTCGGAATGAAAAAGGAGGAAAACCCTGCTTTGGGTTATCGTGCAATAAGAATATGCTTAACACGCCCCGAAATATTTAAGGTTCAGTTAAGGGCACTTTACAGAGCATCTGTTTACGGTAATCTTGGAATAATGTTCCCGATGATTACAAGCGTGCGTGAGGTAGAGCGTATTTTGACCATATGTGATGAGGTTAAGACGGAGTTATATGAGCAGGGAATAGCGTATTCTGACTCTGTGGAGCTTGGTGTTATGATAGAAACACCTGCTGCGGCAATTATAAGTGATAAGCTTGCTCCTATGGTGGATTTCTTTAGCGTCGGAACAAATGACCTAACACAATATACCCTCGCTTGTGACAGACAAAATCCCGATATTGAAGAGTTTTGCGATACACATCACGAGGCAATTTTAAGATTGATTGAGATGGCAGCGGAAAATGCACATAAAAATGGTGCATGGATTGGAATATGCGGAGAGCTGGCGGCTGATACAAGCCTAACGGAAACATTTCTCCGTATGGGTATTGACGAACTTTCTGTTTCGCCCTCGTTTGTTTTAAAGGTTAGAGATGCCGTTCGTCATTGTAATCTTTCAAAATGATTTGATGATACTATGCTTAAATTACTAATTTCGGTGAAGCGTTAGATAACTTGCAGAGTAAGTTAAAGCATAAACCGGTAAAGGGCGTGGGTATCAGGGAATGTAAATAAATATTATGTTCTTAATCCGAGATTTGGTAGAAATACCAATCTCGGTTTTCTATTTATAGGAAATTTCTATAAAACAAAAACCAAATTAATTGCCCATATGCGTTTCATCACTTCGGACGAAAAAGCATATGGGCATAAACAACGCGTTGCTGTTCTCTGCTAATCGCAAGACATTTTATATAACTATTGGGGGTGTTTTATCTATCCAAATCGTTTAATCTATAATATTACCGTCTGTAGATATTGTTACAACCCTCCAAGGTATAAATTTACCGCTTGTCTTTAGTGCGTTAGTTACAGCTGTTTCGATACCGCCGCAGCAGGGAACTTCCATACGAACAACTGTTACGCTTTTTATATTGTTGTTTAATATTATTTCTGTAAGTTTTTCTGTATAATCAACCTCGTCAAGTTTCGGGCAACCAACTAAAGTTATATGATTGCGGATAAACTCATTGTGGAAATTACCGTATGCATAAGCTGTGCAGTCTGCCGCTACCAACAGGTTTGCACCGTCAAAGTAAGGTGCGTTTATTGGCACAAGCTTGATTTGAACGGGCCATTGCGAAAGCTGGCTTGTGTTGACTGCCGGAGCAGATGAATTATCACAATCACATCTGTCACGATGAATGGATTTGGCGTGAGTCCCTGCACAACCACAAGGAAGTGTTTCGGACGCTTTAGCTTGTTTTGCAGCCAATACTGCCGCCTCATCATAAGCAGGTGCTTCTCTTTCCTCAAAAGATATTGCATTGACAGGGCATGCAGGCAAGCAATCACCAAGTCCGTCACAGTAATCCTCACGAGTGAGTCTTGCCTTACCGTCTTGAAGCTCGATAGCTCCCTCGTGGCATGCGTCAACGCATATGCCGCATCCATTACATTTGTCTTCGTCAATTTTTATTATTTTTCTAATCATAGTATTATCTCTCCTTTTTGTTTTATTGTGTGAAGTTTTATTGACTTTACGGACATATTATAATATAATAAAGGGACAAAGTCGGTTGTTTTTACAACAAAGTTTGAAAAAAATCGCACATCTCGCACTCTCGCACTCACTCGCATACAAGCGTATAGCCTCGTTTGTGCGAAAGCACAATCTGAACGATTTTATTCAAACTTTAACAGAGAAGCGAAAAAAACGCCCATCTTGCACTCTCGCACTCACTCGCAGGGAAATGAACAAAAAACGATATAAGGAACTGATTATTATGAACATAAACAAATATATTCCCGTTTTGCAAAAAATGCAGATGTTTTCGGGAGTCAGCGAAAACGGAATTGAAGAAATGATTTCTTGTCTTAAACCCAAAATCCGAGGTTATAAAAAAGGTGAGTATATTTTAAGGGAAGGAGAGCAGTCGGACGATATTTTGGCATTGGTTGAAGGAAAACTGCATATCCAAAAGGACGATTATTGGGGAAATCGCAGTATTTTGGGCAATATCGGCGTAGGTGAAATTTTCGGCGAGGCATATGCGGCACCGAAAAGCGGTGCTGTGTTAAATGATGTCGTTGCAGTAGAGGATAGTGTAATCCTATTCTTTAATATTAGCCATTTGCTTTCGCATTGTGCATCATCGTGCAAGTATCATTTTATAGTTGTGCAAAATTTGTTTTTTGCAATATCTGAAAAGAACAGGAAGCTTGTGAGAAAACTCGGACATATGTCAAAACGGTCAACCAGAGAAAAACTCATTTCATATCTTTCCGAGGAATCGAAACGGAATAATGATTCGGAGTTTACTATTCCGTTTAATCGTCAGCAATTAGCGGATTTCCTTTCGGTTGACAGAAGCGCTATGTCTAACGAGTTATGTAAAATGCGTGATGAGGGAATGGTTGAATTTGACCGTAATCGGTTTAAACTGCTATGATAAATAAGGAGCGACTCAATATGAAAAGAATAAAAAATTTATTACTAACTGTATTGGTTATTGTAAGTATCTATGCACAGTATTCATTTTT
>JAXJPK010000222.1:0-4131 GCA_036311705.1 Clostridia bacterium | reverse complement strand
TATTGCTGTGCACTTTTTTTATATTCCGACGGCGAAACCCCCGTTGCTTTTTTAAATTCTCTGCTGAAATGAGACATTTCGTCATATCCGGCCTGATTAGCTGCTTCTGTTACCGAATAAATATTTGATTCTAGCAGTTCCTCCGCAAGTGTAATTTTAAGATTGTTTATGTATTTGGTCGGAGTAATGCCATAAAAGCTTTTGAAAATTTTTCTAAAGTATTCGGGTGTTATATTGCACATTTTAGATAGGCTTTCAACACTTATATGCTTTTTTGAGTAATTCTCGTGAATATAGTCTACAGCTGGTTTTATTATTATATTTTTTTTTGCAGGAAAATATTCAGAAAAATATTCCTGTTTAAGAGCATAAATAATGTTATAAAGTTCTGCTTTGCATTTTAAAATATATCCCGGTTTCTTAAGCTCCCATATTTTATTGGCAATGCGAAAATGTCTGGTTATTTCACCGTAATTTTTCATTTTCATAACAAAAGGTTCAAATATTATATCTTCGTCAATATCAAAATTTACAGCATAGCAGTCGCCGCACTCAATTGCTTTAACAGTATAGCTTGAATGTTTTGGGAGGTAGATAATATCGTTTTCTCTTACATTGAGTTTTTTTCCGTCCGAAAAAATATATGTTTTATCTCCGGCTTTGTGAAGTGCGAGACCATGGCTGGCTCGGTTTTTATGAGTTGCATCATCTTTTCCGGAAACTAAAAAAATAACAAGAATAAACCTGTTTATATTAAAATCACAATCTATAAAATCTTTCACGAAAAACCACCCCCTTTCATTATACATTTTTGTTTTGAAATAGTCAAGTATTTTCGAATTGTTCATTTACAAAAAACATAATCTATGGTACAAAATAAGTAAACTATTTAAGAGGTGATAGTATGGAATACATCAAAAACAAAGACTACGATTATATTATGAACAAATATCATGATTCATCAAAACCGTTTAACAGTTTTGAGAGATTCATCAGAAGAGACGAGATTTTTTCTGATGAAACAGGTATGGACGGCGATAAAATAAAAGAAGAAATCATCCGTCGTGACGTGGAAATAAAGCATCTTCCTCATCCGGTGAGAAAGGCGAAAGCATTTGAGTTTGTTCTGGAAAATACAAAAATTTCCTGTGACAGCAGAGATATTTTCCCCGCAATCAATATGATTGACCGTCCCCTAAACTCAACCCTTGTGAAAGAATGGAGAAATGAAGTTTTCGGGGAAGTCATACCCGAAATTGAGAAAAAAAGATCTCACTTTGAAAAAGCGGGCATTGTAACCATGTGGCCTGACTATGACCATAGTGTACCCGTATGGGAAAGGATCTTCGGTCTTGGATTTGCCGGACTGCTCCGTGAAAGCGAACTGATGCGTTTATCCAAAAATCTTACAGATGAAGAAGATGCGTTTTTTGAAGGAATTAAAATCACATATACTGCGATTGTTGATTTCATCGGCAGACTCTATGAACTTGCCGCAAAGACAACCGGTTCCGAAAAAATGGCAAAGGCACTTAAAAACATACAGAACAACCCACCTGCCACATTTTATGAGGCTTTGCTTGTGGACTACATTTACTTTATGCTTTCGGAACATGTCGAGGGCTTGCAGGTGAGGTCTCTCTGCAATTTTGACAGAATACTGTATCCATATTATACAAATGACCTCAAAAACGGTGTTACAGAGGAGGAAATTCGCACAGACCTGGCATATTTCCTTTTGCAGTTTACCGCTATCGGAAACTATTGGAATCAGCCGGTATTTTTAGGTGGATGCAAAGAGGATGAAAGCACTGAAATTAACGAGCTTTCATATTTGTTCATGAATGTTTATGATAAAATGAATATCTATAATCCCAAGGTGCAGATAAAAGTTGCCGACAGTACTCCGAAGGACTTTCTGCTCAAAGCACTTGATATGATAAGACGCGGAAACAGCTCAATTGTATTTGTTTCCGATGCGACCATAAGAAAGGCTCTCGTGCGTGCAGGTGCTACGGAGGAGCAGGCACGCCTCTGCAATATCAAAGGTTGCTACGAGTATTCTGTACAAAGCAGTATGGGTTGTGAAATGAATTATCTGAATCTGTTAAAACCGCTTGAATATACACTTCATAAGGGATGTGACGGAGTAAGTGGCGAATTTGCACTGATTAAAAGCCCTGAAGTTAGTAGTTATGCCACTTTTGATGAGTTTTATGAAGAATACAAAAAACAGCTCTGTACGGTTATAGATGCCACTATTGAAACAGTAAATACATTTGAAGATTATCTTTCTTATATCAGTCCGCAGTCAATGCTTTCGGCAACATACCCGTCCTGTCTTGAAAAAGCAAAGGACGCACTTGGCGGTGGCGGTGTTACCAACGACAGTGTTTTATCGCTCGGCTTTCTTGGAGATTTTGCCGATTCGATGTCAATGATTAAAAAATATGTTTTCGACAAAAAAGAGTTTACTCTTGCAGAATTTGTAAAAATGCTGGATGCGAACTTTGAAGGATATGAATATGTCCGCAGAAAACTGCTTGCTGACCATGACAAATACGGCAACAACAAAGACCTGCCCGACGGCTTTGTAGTAGACCTTACTGAGTTTTTGGCAAAATATGTATGCGGCAGACCAAACGCGAAAAAGCGTGGCGGAAAATGGACTATTGGTTTTCATGTTGCCAGAATGTCATATATTCAGGGAGAAAAAACAGCAACTTCTCCCAACGGCAGACTTCTGGGGGAAGAACTTTCAAAAAATGCTTCGGCGTCCATGGGACAAAACCGCGAAGGTGCAACAGCCGCAATTTTATCCGTAACCAAAATTGATGCTACCGCATTTACGAGCGACTCTTCTCTCGACCTGGGACTTCTTCCGTCAGCAGTAAAAGGGGATGACGGACTTGAAGCGATGTATGGACTTTTAATGACATTCGTAAAACGAGGCGGACACGCAATGCATATCAATGTTTTTGATGCCGATACCTTGCGTGATGCACAAAAAAATCCCGAAAAATATCAGGATTTACAGATAAGAGTATGTGGCTGGAATGTACTCTGGAACAACATCAATAAAGTTGAGCAAGATGGATTTATCCGTCAGGCAGAAAGCCTGGTGTGATATGGAAGCAAAAATATTTGAGATAAAACGCTTTGCCGTACATGATGGTGACGGAATAAGAACAACTGTATTTTTCAAAGGATGTCCATTAAAATGTGTGTGGTGTCACAATCCCGAAGGTATAGACTTTAAACCGCAACTTGCATTGTATAAGAATAAATGCAGCTTGTGCGGAAACTGTGTAAAAGTATGTCCGGTGAGTGCACATATAATTTCAGAAACAGATCATAAACTTGACCGTGAAAAATGTGTGGCCTGCGGCAAATGCGAAGAGAATTGTTTTTATGATGCATTAAAGCTTTATGGCAGGGAAATGTCGGTTTCGGAACTTATGCCAATCCTTTTAGAGGACAGAGATTTTTACGAAAATTCAGGTGGCGGTGTTACCCTTTCGGGCGGAGAATGTCTGATGCAAGCAGAGTTTTGTGCAGAACTATTGAAAAAATTGAAAGAGAACAACATACATACAGCGGTGGATACTTGTGGTTTTGTTTCAAAAGAAGCATTTGACAAAGTTATGCCGTACACCGATATTTTTCTCTACGATTTAAAAGCATTTGATGAGGATGTTCACATAAAATGCACAGGACAGTCAAACGAAGTTATACTTGAAAATTTAAAGTATTTAGATAGCTGTGGAAAGAATATTGAAATCAGGATTCCTTATGTTCCTTATTTCAATCATGACCAGATTGAAAAAATAGCAGAATTTTTAAAAGAACGTAAAAACATAACAAAAGTAAAAGTATTGCCATATCATGACTATGCAGGCTCAAAATATGCGGCACTGAATATGCAAAACACATTACCGAAAATACTTCCGATGCATAATGAAATTACAACGGCTGAAGCTTATGTTAGGGAGCAAGGCTTGACAATATGATTTTGTCCGGTACTGTAACGAGCAGGGAAGATGTGTACCATCTTCCAAATTTTTAGGATATCCTAAGACCTTTATAAAAACGGTCGATTCGTGAATCGCCTCTACGACAAAAGGCTGAACG
>JAXJPK010000221.1:0-6582 GCA_036311705.1 Clostridia bacterium | reverse complement strand
TTTAACAGATTCAGATTTAAAATGCAGCATGAGGAGTTGGGAAAATATGTCGATACCAATTATCCGGGATGTACATATTCACCAATTTCAGCTCATGGCAGGGGATATTCCTCTACTATTTTGCGTATGGGCAGACCTGTGTCTTTTGTATATTTCTCAAAAGGCGAGGACGGAATGTATGTTTTTACCGAGCTTGAAGAAAAATGAAATAATGTAACACATTTACCTCTTTTTGAATAGTATATACTACAATCAAGAAAAGGAGGTTAAAGAGTATGTGTTTGTTTGGTAACAATAATTGTTCAGAATGGATTTGGGTTCTTATCATAATCGTTCTTGTATGCTGCTGCTGCGGTGGTGACAACGGTTGTGGCTGTGGTTCAAACAACAACGGCTGCTGCTAATTTAAAAAACCGAAATCTCCTCTTGGGGATTTCGGTTTTTTGGTGTTTTGATTTAATGTTATTTGCTTTCCTTGTTTACAGGCTTTACAAAGAATATGCTCAAAAGCAATGATACTATGTAAAGTGAAGCTGTAACGAAAAGAACTGTCTGATAGCCTGTGGGGTTAACTTGATAGCCGTGAACATCAATCCAGTTTCCGAAGTTATTAACAATCCATGTTGCAAGCTGATTACCTGTCAGCCCTGCAAATGCCCAAGCTGATAGGGTTATGCCGTGTATAGCACTGATGTTACTCATACCGTAATGGTCGGAAAGAAGAGTCGGAACATTCGAGAAACCGCCGCCGTATCCTGCATTAACAATCATAATAAGTGCGAGAACAAGCCATGCCAAAGCCATATTTGATGCACCGTTTTCAATACCTCTTGTGATGATAACAAGAACAGTTATTGCAAGTGAGAGAATAAATATTAGCTTATAGATAGTGTTTCTGTCTTTCATTTTGTCTGCCCAAGCAGAGAAACCAAGTCTACCGCCGGCATTAAATATTGCTGAAACGGTTGAAATAATACCTATCATTGAACCTAAACCGATACATTTAACCATCATTTTTTCCTGAGAGATCAAAGCAAGACCACAAGTGATGTTTAGATAGAACATAAGCCATATAGCTATGTAGTTCATCATCGGCTTTGTTTTTAGAACATCCATAATCTTTGGTGCATTCTCATTACCCTGCGGCTCGTGCCAGCCCTCCGGCTTTTTAAGCAGAAGATGACCGATAAACATCATAACAAAATATACTGCCGCAAGAATCAAGAACATCTTATATATGCCGCCGTCGCCGAGTGAGTCAAGCATTCCCTGCATAATAGGGCTTGCGATAGCTTTAGCAGCACCAAATCCTGCAACTGCAAGACCTGTTGCAAATCCTTTTTTATCCGAGAACCAGAGCATAAGCGTTTTAACGGGTGAAAGATAACCTGTTCCCAAGCCTATACCCATAATTAAGCCATAGCAAACATAAATTCCGATAAGAGCGAAAATACTTCCCTGATGAAGTCCGCCGTACCAGATAAATCCGCCTGTACCTGCCATTCCGAGTGAGAAGCAGATGGTTGCAATAAGTGATGATTTGTGAATGTCTTTTTCAACAACATTTCCGAGGAATGCAGCAGACATACCAAGGAAGAAAATTGCAAGGCTGAATGCCCACTCTGTAGCTGATTTTGAAAAACCGATGTGTTCTGCGATTTCCTGACTGAATATTGACCAGCAGTAAACCGTACCGATGCTGCAATGCAAAAGTAATGCAGGAATTGCAGCCCTAATCCACTTGTTGGTACGCCAAGTACCTTTTTTTTCGTTCATTAGTAACTTTTCCTTTCTTTGTATAAATACCCTGTCCTTTTTTATATAAAAATACAGCCAAAACATATATTAACATAAAAATTAACAAATATCAAGTAATTTGTTACAAAATTTGCAAATTATTGCAGAATAATGGGTCGGTTATGAGGTTTTAGTGCGAAAGACCGATATAAAAGTATAATATATTGACAATGTAAGCGTATTATATTATAATATATAAGGAGTTTTTTGAATAAAGATTGCTCATGCGGAGGGAATAAATATGCATCTGGCAGATGAAAAACGATATAACAGTATGATATATAATAAGAGCGGAGAAAGCGGACTAAAGCTTCCTGCCGTATCGTTGGGACTTTGGCATAACTTTGGCGATAATGCTAATTATGAAAATATGTGCAAAATGTGTTTTACGGCATTTGATAACGGAATAACACATTTCGATCTTGCAAATAATTACGGACCAACGGAGGGAAGTGCAGAAAAGAATTTCGGACGCATTTTAAAGGAGTATCTCGGCGTATATCGTGATGAACTGGTAATAAGCACAAAAGCGGGATATTATATGTGGCAGGGACCGTACGGGGATTTTGGAAGTAAAAAATATCTCTGTGCAAGTCTTGACCAAAGCTTAAAGCGAATGAACCTTGATTATGTTGATATTTTCTATCATCACAGAATGGACCCCGATACGCCTTTGTATGAAACTATGTGGGCTTTGGATGGGATTGTAAAAAGCGGAAAAGCACTGTATGTCGGTCTGTCCAACTATGACGGTGAAACGATGAAAGAGGCGGCAAAAATCTTGAACGAGTTGCATTGCCCGTTTATTATAAACCAAAATTCGTATTCTATTTTTAACAGAACTGTTGAGAAAAACGGTATATTGGATGCAGCAGATGAGGCGGGTAAGGGTATGATTATATTCAGTCCCCTTGCACAAGGCTTGCTTACCGAACGATATATTAACGGTATTCCGTCAGACAGCCGCATAAGAACAGACGGCAGATTTTTAAATGAGAATGCTATAACAGATGAAACACTTAATAAGATTATCCGCTTGAATGAGATAGCAAAAAGACGAGGACAAACCCTTGCACAGATGGCTCTTGCGTGGGTATATGAGAAAAAGGCAGTAACGAGCGTTTTAATCGGTGCATCAAAGCCCGAACAGATTCTCGAAAACATAAAAATGCTTGAAAACACAGTTTTCAGCGAGCAAGAGCTAAAAGAAATTGATGAAATAGTTTTGTGAGCCGCATAGATATTCAAGATTGCGGCGGAGGAGTAACAAATGATTGAATTTTGTACTGTATTCGGAGAAACAGGGAATAACAGTGTGGATAGACTCAACATTACCAATCTTGAAATGTCAAAAACAAACAAGCAGATTAAAGTTGAGGTTGCAAATGAACTCAGTGGCGTTATTGAAAAGCTTGCACTTGAACAGATTAAAAAGAGTGTCGGAAATGCTAACGCCATTTTGCGGACGGACGAAAAGTACATAAAAGAGAATAAAAATGTGATGATTTACAAGATGCCGTCCGATAAGCTTCCCACAGATTTGGGACCTGAAATAATCGGTAAGGCTACAGCAGACGATATGCTTCTCGGCCGTTCGATACGAAATGAAGATATAGTATCCATCAAGTCTATAAACGAAAATTCGGGACGAGTGACAATATCAGGACTGGTTTTTGATGCTGATGAGCGTGAAATCAAGACAAAAACCGGAAAAGAAATGCATATTGTCACATTGGATGTAGCCGATGCAACTTCAGCAATAACGGTTAAGGCTTTTGTTAATAAAGGCGAGGATGACCAAAAATTCAAGGACTTTTTCCCGCCGATAAAGAAAGCTTTAAAAAAGGGAGGATTACATCTTGTATGCCGAGGTGTTGCAAAATATGATGAGTATGCCAAAGAGGTTGTACTTAGGGCAAACGATGTTGCGGTTGTTCCGTCACCACCGATTAGACAGGATAATGCTCCCGTCAAACGAGTAGAGCTGCATATGCACTCACAGATGTCGCAAATGGATGGTGTAAGCTCTGCAGAGGATTTAATAGACCGTGCTATATATTGGGGACATAAGGCAGTTGCACTAACCGACCACGGCGTTGTGCAGGCATACCCCAATGCTATGCACGCATCAGATAATAATGAAAAGATTAAAGTTCTCTACGGTGTGGAGGGCTATCTTGTTGATGATTCAAACAAGATAGTTTATGATATAACAGACGAAACCGTTGATTCACCGTTTGTTGTTTTTGATATTGAAACAACGGGACTCAACAAAGAAAAGTGCAAAATCATCGAAATCGGTGCTGTAAAAATACAAGACGGTGAAATAGTCGACCGTTGGTCGACCTTTGTCAATCCTAAAACAAAAATACCGTCTGAAATAACGAATTTAACATCAATTACCGATTCAATGGTACGGGACGCATCAGTGTTTTCAGAACAGATAGATGATTTCTTGAAATTCTGTGAGGGTTGCGTTATGGTTGCGCATAATGCCAACTTTGATATGGGATTTATGAAAGAGGAGGCAAAAAAATGCGGCCGCTCATTTAATTTGCCATATTTGGATACATTAATTCTGGCAAGGTGTATGTATAAAAGCCTGCCTAATCATAAGCTTGATACACTGTGCCGTCACTTGAATGTTATTCTTGCACATCATCACAGGGCTGTAGATGATGCAGAAGCTACAGCACAGGCATTTGTCAAAATGCTTGAAGAGCTAAAAGCAAGCGAGAAAACGGAGCTAAAGACATATAACACTGATTTTGATATTAGAACGGCATCAGTTAAAACAAAAGCATATCATATAATTCTGCTTGCAAAGAATGTGCAGGGCATCAGAAATATATATGAAATGGTGTCACAGTCGCATTTGAAGTATTTTATGCGAACACCGAGAATACCCAGGTCACTGCTCGAGGAAAAAAGAGACGGTCTTATTATCGGCTCAGCGTGTGAGGCAGGCGAACTAATAAGCGCAATGTGCGGCGGTGCATCGGATAACGAATTATGCAAGATTGCAGAGTTTTACGATTATCTTGAAATCCAGCCTATTGGCAACAATGCCTATATGAAAGAAAGCACAAAGCATACCGATATAAATACCGATGAGGACTTAAAGGATATAAACCGACGGGTTGTTAAAATCGGTGAAATGCTCAATAAGCCTGTATGTGCAACCTGTGATGTGCATTTTCTTGACCCCGAGGGTGCGGAATACAGAAAAATACTGATGCACTACAAGGGATTTAAGGACGCGGATAATCAGGCACCGCTTTATATGCGTACCACAAACGAGATGCTTAATGAATTTAGCTACTTGGGCGATGAAAAAGCGTATGAGGTTGTTGTTACAAATACTAACATGATAGCGGATATGATTGAGGATGTCCGCCCGATACCGAAAAAGAAATGCCCGCCTGTCGTTGATGGTGCGGTAGAGGGAATAAAAAACGATTCACTTCGCAGAGCAGAGGAGATATACGGCTCACCGTTGCCGGAAAAAGTGCAAAATCGACTTGATAAAGAGCTTCATTCTATTATTACAAACGGATTTTCCGTTATGTATCGTATTGCACAGGAGCTTGTGCGAAAGTCTAATCAAGACGGGTATCTTGTCGGTTCGAGAGGTTCGGTAGGCTCGTCATTTGTAGCGTATTTGTCGGATATAACCGAGGTTAATTCGCTGCCTGCTCATTATATATGCCCCAAGTGCAAATATGTAGAGTTTCACGAGAGTGACATCGGTATGTCGGGCTGTGATATGGAGGACAAGGTTTGCCCAAAATGCGGTGCGGATTTAAGAAAAGACGGACACGATATACCATTTGAAACATTTTTGGGATTTAAGGGGAACAAAGAGCCTGATATTGACTTGAATTTTTCGGGTGAATATCAGCCGATTATTCATAAATATACCGAAACATTCTTTGGCGAGGGATTTGTGTTCCGAGCAGGAACAATAGGAACGGTTGCCGAAAAGACGGCGTTCGGATATGTTAAGAAGTATTGTGAGGAAAAGAATGTCACAATGCGGAACGCTCAAATGAAACGGCTTGCAAAAGGTTGCGAGGGCGTAAAACGAACATCGGGACAACACCCGGGCGGCATAATTGTAGTACCTTATACGAACAATATTCACGAATTTTGCCCTGTACAACACCCGGCGGATGATGTTAATTCATCTATATTTACAACACACTTTGATTACCATTCGATTGACTCTAACCTACTAAAGCTTGACGAACTCGGTCACGATGACCCTACAGTTATCAAAATGCTTGAGGATTTAACGGGACACGATGCCAAAACTATTCCGCTTGATGACCCCGAAACATTGAGCTTATTCACATCAAACAAGGCACTCAAACTCCGAGAGGGTGCAGATATCGGAACGCCCTTGGGTACATACGGAATACCTGAATTTGGTACCAAATTTGTCCGTCAGATGCTTATAGATACAAAGCCGAAAACATTTTCCGAGCTTGCCCGTATATCAGGGCTTTCGCATGGCACTGATGTGTGGCTTGGTAACGCACAGGATTTGATAAGAGACGGATACTGTGACCTTTCTCATTCAATTTGTGCTCGTGACGATATTATGATTTATCTTATTGCGTGCGGAGTTGAGGAGGAACATTCCTTTAAAATAATGGAAAGTGTGCGAAAGGGTAAGGGATTAAAGCCCGAGGACGAGGCGGCTATGCGTGAGGCTAATGTTCCCGAATGGTACATTGATTCGTGCAAAAAGATTAAGTATATGTTCCCAAAAGCACACGCTGT